>DATCCP010000217.1:0-9726 GCA_036511215.1 Candidatus Krumholzibacteriaceae bacterium | reverse complement strand
ATCTTCTTCTTGCCCTTCGCCTGCTTCTCGAGGAGCTTGCGCTTGCGCGTGATGTCCCCGCCGTAGCATTTGGCGAGCACGTCCTTGCGGAACGGCGCCACTGTCGAACGCGCGATGATCTTTCCGCCGATGGCGCCCTGGATGGCGATCTTGAAGAGGTGCCGCGGGATCGCCTTGCGCAGCTTTTCGCAGACCGAGGCCGCCCGCATATGTGAGCGATCCTTGTGCACGATCATGGTGAGCGCGTCGACGCGCTCACCGTTCACGAGAATGTCGAGCTTCGAAAGCTCGCTCCGGCGGTAGTCGAGGAGCTCGTAGTCGAACGATCCATATCCCTGCGTGACGCTCTTGAGCTTGTCGTAGAAGTCGAAGATGACCTCGGCGAGCGGGAGCTCGAAGAGGAGCTCGATCCGCCCCGGGACGGGGTAGGTGAAATGCGAGTTCTCGCCGCGCTTGTCGAGACAGAGCTTCATCACGGCGCCCATATAGCGGTCCGGCATGAGGATCGTCGCCTTGATGTAGGGCTCGAGGGCGTGATCGATCACGACCGGGTCGGGGTAGTTCTGGGGATTGTCGACCATGATCGTCTCGCCGCTCCTGAGGACGAACTTGTACATGACGCTCGGCGAGGTCATGATGATCGATTGGGCGAACTCGCGCTCGAGGCGTTCCTGGAAAATCTCGAGGTGGAGAAGCCCGAGGAACCCGCACCGGAATCCCTGCCCGAGCGCCTGGGAGGAGTCCTTCTGGTAGATGAGAGAGGCGTCGTTGAGCTTGTAGCGCTCGAGGGCGTCCGTGAGGCCGTCGAAGTCCTCCGCCTCGACCGGGTAGACGGACGAGAAGACGACCGGCTTGACCTCCCGGAAGCCGGGGAGCGGTACTGCGACGGGGTCGTCCTCGCGCGTGATCGTATCCCCGATGCGCGTGTCGCTCACCGTCTTGATACCGGCGATGACGTAGCCGACCTCTCCCGCGCGAAGCTCGTCACGCTTCTCGCGGATGATCCGGAACACGCCGACCTCCTCGACACGGTGAGTCGTCCCGAGGGACATGAGGCGTATCGTGTCCCCGGTGCGGAGCATGCCATCGAAAACGCGGCAGCTGATGATCGCGCCGCGGAACGTGTCGTACTTCGCGTCGAAGACGAGCGCCGAGAGCGGTTTCGCAGGATCGCCCGTCGGGGGCGGGATGCGAAGCGTGATCGCCTCGAGGATCTCCTCCATCCCCGCGCCCGTCTTCCCCGAGGCGAGGATCGCCTCCTCCGGCTCGAGCCCGAGCTCGGTTTCGATCTCCTCTTTCGTGTGCTCGATGTCTGCGGAGGGGGAGTCGATCTTGTTGATGACGGGGATGATCTCGAGGTTGTGATCGAGCGCCGCGTAGAGGTTGGCCAGCGTCTGTGCTTGCACACCCTGCGTCGCGTCGATGAGAAGAAGCACTCCCTCGCAGGAGGCGAGCGCCCGGGAGACCTCGTAGGAAAAATCGACGTGCCCGGGGGTGTCAATGAGATTGAGGATAAACTCCTCCCCCGATGTGTTCGTATAGGGCAGACACACGGTCTGGCTCTTGATCGTGATCCCGCGCTCGCGCTCGATGTCCATGTTGTCGAGCATCTGGTCGTGGAACTCACGGTCCTCGACGAGCTTCGCCCGCTGGATGAACCGGTCGGCCAAGGTCGATTTCCCGTGATCGATATGCGCGATGATGCTGAAGTTCCGTATCTGTATCATGGTCCCCGAAATGTAGCTGTTTCCCTTCAGGGTGTAAAGCCCGCATTTCCCCCGGACGAGGCGTGCGCACGGGGCGTTTCCGGCCCGCGCCTGCGAATTTTTTGTTTGAATGTTTCCCGTTTTTTCGGTATAAGTGGGACAATGACACAAAGGAGGTCAGAATGAACATCTACGTGGGCAATCTCTCCTATGACATGACCGAGGAAGATCTGCGCAAGGAATTCGAAGCCTTCGGCAAGGTTGACTCGGTGAATATCATAAAGGACAAGTTCACTGATAGATCGAGAGGTTTCGCGTTCGTCGAGATGTCCGTGAGCGAAGAGGGCAAGGCTGCGGTCGCCGCTATCAACGGCAAGGACGTCAAGGGCAGAGCGCTCAACGTGAGCGAAGCCCGTCCTCGCGCCGAGGGCGGACATAGGGGCGGTAGCGGTGGCGGCGGTGGGGAGAGGTATGGTGGCGGCGGCGGTGGCGGCGGCCGGCGCGATCATGGGGACCGCTGGTAGCAGAGCGACGGACAACCTGGCGGGCTCGTATGCCCGCCCGATTGGCGCCGCGGGATCCCGTTCGGGATGCCGGGCGGGCGCCGGAACATCGGTAAACGACTGTACGCGCCGGGGGATTTTCGCGCGAAAGCTCTCCGGCTCGCTTTTTGAAGGGGGCATCATATGGAGTGGACGGGCTATGCCGATGAGATACGCTCGCTCCTCGGCCTCGAGGGGAACCCCGTCGCGGTGACCTTCTCCATGGAGCCGGCCGAAGGCGCGGCCAAGGGGAAGCACCGCGTTTGCGACGCGTTCCTCAAGGCGCAGGGTGGCGCCACGATCGATCTCACGGCCGCGACGTCGGCGTGCCACGGCGGAACATGGTACCTCGGGCTCGGGGCTCCTCCGACGGGTGACGACGACAGGGCCCTCAAGGATTTTCTCGTGAACGGCGAGAAGCTCTTCTCGTCCGTCGCGAATTTCCGCCGGTCGCAGATGCTGAGCATGCCACCCCCGACCGGCATCGCCGACCACGTGATATTCGCTCCCCTCGGCCTCGCGAAGCTTCGACCGGACCTCATCCTGTTCGTCTGCAACGCCGAGCAGGCGAGCCGCCTCGTCACGCTCGACATGTACGACACGGGCATTCCTCCCCGGCTCGAATTGTCGGGCCCCACGTGCCATCAGGCGGTCGGCTATCCGGCCTCCACCGGCCAGTTCAACGTGAGCCTCATGGACTACACGAGCCGTCGCAACAAGGGCTACGCGTCGAGCGACCTCATCGTCACGATTCCGTATCACCGCTTTCCGGGCGTCATGCGGAGCATCGACCGGTGCACGGCGGGACGAGCGAAGTTCGAGGTTCCCGCCGCCATGCGCCGGAGGGGCGCATGAAGTCCGATCGTCTGATCTGGATCGCGTGGCTCCTCATTATCGCCGGCGCGATCGCCGTGCTCGCCATCCCGGGATCGCGCGACCGCTTCGTTGCCCTGACGCGGAGCCACCCGTACGTCATGGGGATGATCAAGATCGGGCTCCTCGGCACGATGGGGGAGCTCCTCGGGGGAAGAATCGTATCGCGTCGATGGAACCTTTGGGGGGTCAGGCTCTGGCAGCGCGCGCTCGTGTGGGCTTTTCTCGGGATCGTCTTCACCGCGGTCTTCCCGCTCTTTTCGTACGGCGTCGAGGGGCTCATCAAGCAGGGACTCATTCCCGGCGCGGGCTCCGCTCTGCTCGCCGCGTTCTGGAAATCGTTCTTCATGAACGTCATCTTCGCCTTTCCCATGATGGTATTCCATCGATTCACCGACACGCTCATCGGGAAGGGCGCCCTCTTCTCACGCTGGTCCGCCGCCGGGACGTTCGCGAGCATCGACTGGAAGAACATGTTTTCGATCGTCGCCGCCTCGTGCGTCTGGTTCTGGATTCCCGCGCAAACGGTGACCTTTCTCCTGCCGAGCGAGTTCCGAATCATGAGCGCGGCGTTCCTCGCGATCGTGCTCGGCTTCATTCTCGGGATGGCGAAGCGGCTTTCGCTGAGGGGAGGCGCTGCGGGCCATGAGCGGTAGCGCCGGGTTCGGCCACGAGCTCTTCGTCTGGGTCCTTATCCCCGGGCTCATCTTCCTCGCCCGTATCTGCGACTGCACGATCGGGACGATGCGGATCATCTTTATCGGACGCGGTCACCGGTTCATCGCGCCGTTCCTCGGATTCTTCGAGGTGCTCATCTGGCTGCTGGCGATACGCCAGATCATGATGAACCTCACGAACTCCTTCTACTACGTCGCGTACGCGGGCGGCTATGCGACGGGGACCTTTGTCGGGATGAGCATCGAAGCGCGGCTTGCGATGGGGACGATGCTCATCCGCATCGTGACGAGCCAGGAGGCATCCGGGCTCATCGAGTATCTCAAGTCCCAGGGCTACGGTATCACGAGCGTCGACGCCCAGGGGTCGCGGGGGGATGTGAATCTCATCTACACGATCATCAAGCGGAGCGATCTCGACCACGTCGTCGGGATCATCGAACGCTTCAATCCGCGCGCCTTTTACACGATCGAGGACGTCCGGTTCGTTCGCGAGGGGGTTTTCCCCGCGGACGGCCCGTCGCGCGTGAAGAACTATTTCAACATGCTCAGGTTCTGGAGGAAAGGCAAGTAGGCTCGGGGACTCGGATGTTCAATTTGAAATTCGTCGTTACTCGTCATATGATTATCGGGCTCGCCGCGAGGCTCGCCCGGCTCGCCTACGGAAGGCGTCTTGATGCAGCGTCAGATGCACGATAAGGAATTCTCCCTCGACGCCGTCACGGGCCTGTCCGAGTCCGAGGCGGCGCGGCGCCTCGCCGCCGAGGGCTACAACGAGCTGCCCACCGCCGCGCGGCGAGGCATCCTCGGGATCGCATTCCACGTCTTTCGGGAGCCGATGTTCCTCCTCCTCGTCGCATGCGGAACCATCTACTTCTTTCTCGGCGAGATGGGCGAGGGCGTCATGCTCCTCAGCTTCGTCCTCGTCATCATGGCGATCACCTTCTATCAGGAGCGCAAGACCGAGCGGGCGCTCGAGGCGCTCAAGAATCTCACGAGCCCGCGCGCCCTCGTCATTCGGGACGGCTCGGAGCGGCGCATCGCCGGCCGGGAGGTCGTCCGCGGCGATACGATCGTTCTCGCCGAAGGGGACCGCGTGCCGGCCGACGGCGTCCTTCTCTGGCACGGGAGCCTCTCGACGGACGAGAGCATGCTGACGGGCGAGTCCTTCGCCGTGACGAAGAGCACGTGGGACGGCTCCTCGGAAATGGGCCGTCCCGGCGGCGACGGTCTTCCCTTCGTCTACTCGGGCACGATGGTCGTGCGGGGACAGGGGGTCGCCCGGGTGACGGCGACCGGCGTCAATACCGAGATCGGGAAGATCGGCAAGGCGCTTCAAACGGTGAAGCCGGAGCATTCCCTTCTGCAGAAGGAGACGGCCCGCATCGTGCGCGACTTCGCCGGCATCGGGCTCGTTCTCTGCGCGATCGTCATCGTCACGTACGGAATGACGCGCGGCAACTGGCTCCAGGGGTTCCTCGCGGGCGTCACGCTCGCCATGGCGATACTTCCGGAGGAGTTTCCCGTCGTGCTTACGATATTTCTCGCGCTCGGCGCCTGGCACCTCTCGCAGAAACGGGTGCTGACGCGCTACATGCCGGTGATCGAGACCCTCGGCTCCGCGACCGTTCTCTGCGTCGACAAGACCGGGACGCTCACGATGAACCAGATGTCCGTGAGCGAGCTCTATGCGCGGGGACAGTCGTACGACGTGCGCTACCGCACGGACGAGGCGCTCCCCGAGACCTTCCACGAGATCGTGGAATTCTCGATCCTCGCGAGCCAGCGCGACCCTTTCGACCCGATGGAAAAGGCCTTCAGGCAGTTCGGCGACTACTATCTCGCGCACACCGAGCATCTCCACGACGACTGGACGCTCGTCCACGAGTATCCGATATCGGAGCGCCTGCTCGCGATTTCCCGGGTCTGGATGTCGCCGGCGGGGAACAGGTTCGTCATCGCGGCGAAGGGCGCCCCGGAGGTTATCGCGGACCTCTGCCATTTCGGCGAACGGGAAACGCGTGAGCTCGAGGAGCGCGTCGCGGGGATGGCGGACAAGGGATTGCGCGTCCTCGGCGTCGCTAAGGCCTATTTCACTGAAGAGGAGCTTCCCGGCGGCCAGCACGATTTTCCGTTCGAGTTTCTCGGGTTCGTCGCGCTCGCCGATCCGGTCCGCCCCGAGGTCGCTTCCTCGATACGGGAATGCTACGACGCCGATATACGCGTCGTCATGGTTACGGGGGATTATCCGGGCACGGCGCGCAACATCGCCCGTCAGGCCGGTCTCGCCCCGGCGGACGAAGTCATCACGGGCGCCGAGCTCGACAGGATGGAGCGCCCGGAGCTCGAGCGGCACGTGCGGACAACGAATATCTTCGCGCGCGTCATGCCCGAGCAGAAGCTCACGCTCGTGAACGCGCTCAAGGGGGCCGGCGAGATTGTCGCCATGACGGGGGACGGCGTCAACGACGCGCCCGCGCTGAAGTCGGCGCACATCGGGATCGCGATGGGAGCGAGGGGCACGGACGTCGCGCGAGAGGCGTCGAGCCTCGTGCTCCTCGACGACGATTTCTCGTCCATCGTGAAGGCCGTGCGCATGGGCCGGCGGATATTCGACAATCTCAAGAAGGCGATGGCGTACATTCTCGCGATTCACGTGCCGATCGCCGGGCTCTCGCTCATCCCGGTGCTCTTCAAGTGGCCGCTCATACTGCTTCCCGTGCACATCGTGTTCATGGAGCTCATCATCGACCCGGCCTGCTCGATCGTCTTCGAGGCGGAGGCCGAGGAGAAGGATATCATGCGTCGTCCGCCGCGCGGGCTCAAGGAGCCGCTTTTCGGAAGGCGCACGGTGCTCCTGAGCATGCTCCAGGGGCTCAGCGTCCTCGCGATCGCGCTCACGGTGTTCGCGATTTCGCGCTCTCTCGGGCACGGCGAGAACGAGGCGCGGGCGCTGACCTTCACGACACTCGTCGTCGCGAACCTCGCTCTCATCTTCACGAACCGCTCATGGTCGCGCACGATCGTTCATACGCTCCGCTCTCCGAACGCCGCGCTCTGGTGGTCGGCGCTCGGCACGATCGCGTTTCTGGGCCTCGTGCTCTACGTTCCGTTCCTGAAGGTTTTCTTCCGGTTCTCGACGCTGCACGCGAATGATCTCGCCATCTGCCTCGCGGCCGGCGCCGTGAGCGTCGGATGGTTCGAGGCGCTCAAGGCGATCGGGGGCCGGCGGGGGTGGGCCCTGACGGGGAACCGGGTGCGTTCCTGACATGGCGCGCTACTATCAAGAACGTCTTTCCGCGAAGCGGCTCGAACGCGTATACGAGGTCGCTCCCCCGCGCGTCAAGCAGTACCTGAACGCCGAGATCGACCACGTTCTCGGGAGGCTCGCGTCGGGAGCCGCCGTCCTCGAGCTCGGATGCGGCTACGGGAGAGTCATCGAGCCGCTCGCGCGCGCCGCGGGGCTTGTGTGCGGCGTCGATACGTCTCTCGAGAGCCTCGCGTACGGGAGGCCGGCGCTCGAGCGATTGCCGCACTGTCACCTTGTCCGGATGGACGCGGCGAGACTCGCGTTCCGGGACGGCGCGTTCGACTGCACCGTCTGTATCCAGAATGGGATATCGGCGTTTCACGTCGACCCCCGCGAGCTCATGCGCGAGAGCATCCGTGTGACGAGACAGGGCGGGCTCGTGCTCTTCTCGAGCTACTCGGACGCCTTCTGGGATCACCGCCTCGAGTGGTTCGAGCTCCAGGCCCGGGAGGGGCTCATTGGGCCGATAGATCGCGAGAAGACGCGCGACGGTCGTATCGTGTGCACGGACGGGTTCACCGCGACGACGGTGAACGGACCGCGATTCGCCCGTCTCGCGCGCGACGTCGGGGCAAGCGCCCGCATCGTCGAGGTCGATTCCTCGAGCATTTTCTGCGAGATCGTACCAGGCGAGCGAGAACGGCGCGAGAAAGGAGTCATCTGATGAAACCGGAATCCCCCGCGAGTGCGCTCGCTGCGCTTATCGAGGGCAACAGACGTTTCGCCGCAGGCGCGCCCGAGCTCGCGCGGCGCGATCCGGCGCGGCGCTCGGAGGTCGCGGCGGGTCAGCATCCCCGCGCCGCCGTTGTGACCTGCTCCGATTCCCGGGTCGGGCCCGAGATCGTGTTCGATCAGGGGCTCGGGGACATCTTCGTCGTGCGGACGGCGGGAAATCTCATCGACACATTCGGGATCGCGAGCCTCGAGTACGCGACGGCGCACCTCGGCGTGCCCCTCGTCGTCGTCATGGGCCATTCGCGCTGCGGAGCGGTCGAGGCCGCGGTGAAGCAGGGGGAGGCGAGCGGGCATCTTCGCGCGATCATCTCGGCGCTCGAGCCGGCGATCGAGGCGGCGAAGGGGCGACCGGGAGATCTCGTTGACGCCGCCGCGCGCGAGAACGTGAGATCCGCCGTCGCCGCCCTCGAGATGAGGGAGACCGTTCTCGGCGTGCTCGCCGCGAGCGGGAGGCTTCGCGTCGTCGGAGCGTTCTACGACATCGAGCGGGGCACGGTGGAATTCTTCGCGTGAGAGAGAGCGGTCCCGGGGTCAGCGAATGAGCGCGAGTCTCGTCGTCGCCGTGTAGACGTTCGTCTTGAGCCTGCAGAAGTAGATGCCGCACGCGAAAGCTCCGTGCTTATAGCGAAATAGGCTCATGCCGGCGGGCCGATTTTGATGGAAGAGTGCCTTGTTATCGCATACAATGTCATGGGAAAACAAAGGAGAGCGGGATGGCGGCGCGCTGCGAGAAGCTCGAGGACAATCTGCGACGGTGCACATGCACCTACAAGGGATGCCCGCGGCACGGCTGCTGCTGCGACTGCCTGCGCTACCACCTCGACTCGCGCGAGCTCCCCGCGTGCGCGTTCCCGGCCGATGTCGAAAAGAGTTACGACCGTTCCTTCGAGCGGTTCATAAAGACGCACGGCTGATCTCCGGTTCGTTCTTGCCGGATCGGGGCTGTCAATGTGCCTCGGAAGGACGTGGTGCGGTGGATGATCTGACGAGAGTGCGCGTCGTCGTCAGGGGCGTCGTCCAGGGCGTGGGATTCCGCTTCTTCGCGATGCAGCTCGCCCGCGACTACGGCCTTGCAGGCTGGGTGAAGAACCGCGCGGACGGCTCCGTCGAGGTCGAGGCCGAGGGGGAGGATTTGATCGTGAGAGCCTTTATCAAGGATCTCCGGACCGGTCCACAAAGCGCCGACGTAGCCGGGATCGACGTCGAGACCCTGTCGCCGGCACGAGACCGCGCGGGATTCCACGTCCGGTGAGGGCGCTTCGAGCAATCCATGAAATCGACAGTCCATCTCATAGACGTAACTGACTTTACGCTTCCGGACAGAACAAAGAGCACGGATTGGTTCCGGGACGCGTTTCGCGCGCTCGATCTCCTCGGGGGCGTCGATCTCATTAGCCACGACGGGGTCTCGGGCGAGCTACCCGCCGCGGCCGACGCGGCAGGCGAGCGCTGCGGAATCATCGTATCCGGGAGCGCCGGGGCGGTGTTCGAGGACAAGCCGTGGATCCCGCCGCTCCTCGCGTTTCTGCGCGAGGCGCACGAGCGCAATGCGTGGATCCTCGGAGTCTGCTTCGGACACCACGCTCTCGCGGCGGCGCTCGGGGGCGAAGTGACGTTCAATCCCCGGGGCAGGGAGATGGGAACGGTGAGCGTCTACCTGACTCCCGAGGGGGAGCGGAGCCCCCTCTTCAGCGGTTTCGCCTCGGGAGACCTGGTGAACATCGTTCACAGAACGCACGTCTCGCGGATGCCGGTGGGGGCGGTGCGGCTCGCGTTCAACCAGATGACCTCCACCCAGGCCTTTCAGCTCGGCCGCTCGTTCGGTGTGCAGCCGCATCCGGAGATCACACCGGCCCAGCTTTGCGGTCTCGTTGAGCTCTACGGAA
>DATCCP010000216.1:0-8163 GCA_036511215.1 Candidatus Krumholzibacteriaceae bacterium | reverse complement strand
GTCGCAATTGTCACATGTGCAGTCATTTACAACAATAGCCTCATAAGAAAGATGAAAGCCCAGTCCGAAGGCACGACGCGGCTCTTCTCGAGATTCGTCGCCATCGAGCTCAAGCAGCTCACCGACGCGAACCGCCGCACGTTCGTCGAAGAGATCCGGCAGGAGATGCCGATTCCCTATATCATCACCGACGACGTCGGGAGACCGGTCGTCTGGAGCGGGATCGGGATCCCGTTCGAGGGGGTCGAACTCAAGAGGGTCGCGCGCTTCAATCCGTTCGTGCCCAACGATTCGCTCCTCGTCGAGGTGCTCAAGAAGGCGCGCTCGTTCGAGCGCATCAACAAGCCGATACCCATCGTGACCGAGGAGTTCAGGGTCAAGCTCTACTATGGCCCCACCGCGCTCACCCGCGAGCTCGCGGTCGCGCCGTACATCCAGCTCGGGGTCCTCGTCGTGTTCGTGCTCTTCGGTTTTCTCGGGTTTCGCGCCGTGAAAACCGGCGAGCTGCGCTCGATTTGGGTCGGCATGGCGAAGGAGACCGCGCACCAGCTCGGCACGCCGCTGTCATCGATCATGGGCTGGCTCTCGCTCATCCGGGAGGAGATGGTCTCGACGCCGGGCTCCGCGAAGCTCGCCCAAGCGGTCGAGGAGGTCTCCATCGACGTCGACCGGCTCAGCAAGATATCGGCGCGCTTCAGCAAGATCGGCTCCGCGCCGAAGCTCGATCTCATGGAGCTCGTGCCGATCATCGAGGAGACGGTCGGCTACTTCGAGCGGAGGCGCCCCTCGCTCAGGATCAATTCGACGATCACGACCGAGTTCGAGGAGCTTCCCCTCATCCGGTGCAGCAGGGAGCTCATCGGCTGGGTCCTCGAAAACATGATCAAGAACTCGCTCGACGCGATTGCGGGGGACGAGGGAAAGATTCATATTCAATGCAGGATGAACGAGCGGGAGAAGCGCGTCGAGATACTCTTCAGCGACTCCGGCAAGGGAATGAGCCCTGGCGTGCGCAAGCGCGTCTTCTCGCCCGGCTTCACGACGAAGAGCCGGGGGTGGGGCCTCGGGCTCTCGCTCGTGAAGCGCATCGTCGAAGATATACACGGCGGCTCGATCCGCGTTCTCCAGACGCAGCCGGGCAAGGGGACGACGTTCCTCATCACGTTTCCCGTCGATTGACGGAACGCCGAGAGCGAGGGCGCATGGCGAAGGAAAAGAAAATCCTCTGGGTCGACGACGAGATCGATCTCCTGAGCTCCCACATCATGTTCCTCACGGAAAAGGGCTACGCGGTCACGGCCGCCTCGAGCGGCGATGAAGCGGTCTCCGCGCTCAAGGCCGGCCGGTTCGACCTCGTCCTCCTCGACGAGACGATGCCCGGAAGGAGCGGTCTCGAGACGCTCCAGGACATCAAGGAGATCGATTCGAACCTGCCGGTCATCATGATCACGAAGAACGAGGCGGAGGACCTCGTCGATCAGGCCATCGGCATGAAGATCGACGATTACCTCCTCAAACCGGTTAACCCGCTCCAGATCTTCTCGGCCGCCAAGCGCATCCTCGACGCCCACCGCATCCAGGAGACCGTGCTCGGCAAGGACTACCTCCAGGCGTACCAGCGCCTCGACGAGAGCCTCCGCTCATCCCCCGATTGGCGCGAATGGATCAGGATCCACCAGGAGCTTTCGTCGTGGGACGTCGAGTTCGACCGGTTCAGCGAAACGGGGTTCGAGCAGACGCACCAGGATCTCAAGAAAAAGGCGAACGCCGATTTCGCCCGCTACATCGAGCGCGTGTACCGCGACTGGATCCGCGGCGGGGAGCGGCCCCCCCTGAGCGTCGACGTGTTCGCTCGCTACGTCTTTCCGCACCTCAAGGAGCGGAAGAAGGTATACTTCATCCTGATCGACTGTATGCGGTACGATCAGTGGCTCAAGATCGAGGACTTGCTCGCCCCCTACTATAATGTGGAAAGGGAATGCTACTACTCGATCCTTCCGACGGCGACCCCCTACTCGCGAAACGCGATCTTCGCCGGGGCCTTCCCCTCGGACATCCAGAAGCGCGTGCCGGAGCAGTGGCTCGAACGCTCCAAGGACGAGCTGAGCAAGAACCGCTTCGAGCAGAATTTCATGCAGGAGCAGCTCGCTCGGGCGGGGCTCGGAGGGATCACCTCGAAATACATCAAGATCTACGAGATCGAGGAGGCGAACGAGATCCGCAAGCAGGTGGAGAGCTACCGTCCGATCGATCTCGTCGCCATGGTGTTCAACTTCCTCGACATTCTCGCCCACGGCCGCAGCCAGAGCGAGATCCTCCAGGAGATCGCTCCCGACGAGAGCGCCTTCCGCTCGCTCATGCGGTCGTGGTTCGTTCATTCGGCGCTCTTCGAGATACTTCAGAAGATCTCGAAGCACGGCGCGACCGTGATCATCACGACCGACCACGGCTCGGTTCTCGGGGCGCGGGCGAGCCTCGTTCATGGGAACCGCGACACCTCCACAAACCTCCGGTACAAGTTCGGCGAGAACATCAACAGCGATCCCCGGCAGACGCTGCTCATCCGCAAGCCGCTCGAGTTCAAGCTCCCCTCGGAGAGCCCGTCCAAGAACTACGTACTCGCGAAAGAGAACTACTATTTCGTCTATCCGACCAAGTTTCACGAATACGAGCGGCAGTACCTGGGGACCTTCCAGCACGGCGGCATTTCTCTCGAGGAGATGATAATCCCCGGCATGACGCTGAAGCCGAGGTAGCTCATGAGCGCGGGAGGGACCCGGCGGAAAACGAAGGCGCGGGACGGAGCGCCTCTCCGGCGCCTCGAGCGGTTCGCGGGAGCAAGGCGGCGCCTCGTTCTTTCGAGCGAGGCGCCTGACGCCACGCTCGCGATCGGACGCTCCATCGGGGAGCGCGTTCCCGCCGGCACCGTGCTCTCCCTCGAGGGCGGGCTCGGCGCCGGGAAAACGCTCATCGCGAAGGGGATCTGCGCGGGGCTCGGCGTATCCGACGAGGTGCTCTCTCCGAGCTTCATTCTCGCCGAGGAGTACACGGGCGCCGTTCCCGTCATGCACTTCGATCTCTACCGGCTCGATGAGTTGGATGAGATCGTTCGCATCGGGCTGTTCGACGCGATCGACGGCCGCACCGTCGTGCTCGTCGAATGGGGGGACCGGCTCCCGCCGGGCATGCTCGACGCCGACGTCCGGATTCTCATGGAGTTCACGGGGGAAACGAGCCGCAGGTTGACGATCGAGGCCCCCGGGGAATTCCTCGACGCGCTCGAAGGGAGCATTCGGTGAACGGAGAGCCGCTCGTCCTCGGGCTCGATACATCTCACCAGCGGGGGAGCGTCGCCGTGTGCCGCGGCGGGGAGGTTCTCGGCGAGATTCTCTTCGATGCGACCGACACCCACTCGGCGACGCTGCTCCCGGCGATCGACGCGTGCCTCGCCTCCGTGAAGGTCGACCTCTCCGCTATCGAGCTCTTCGCCGTCGTCTACGGGCCGGGGAGCTTCACGGGGCTCAGGATCGCGCTCGCGACGGTCAAGGCCTTCGCCGCAGTGCGGCGCGTCCCGGTCGTGCCGGTCGAAAGCTGCGCCGTGCTCGCGGCGGCGTTTCCCTTTGCCGAGCGTCCCGTTCTCCCGCTCATCGACGCCCGCCGCGGCGAGGTGTACGGGGGGCTCTACGAGACTGGGGACGGCTCGCCGCGGGAGATGGTCCCGGTATTCTCGGCGAAGCCCGAGGCGCTCGGATCTCTCCTCGAAGCGCACGAGGCGCGTGGTCCGTTTATCCTGTGCGGGACGGGGACGCTCCGGCACCGCGCCCTTCTCGATACGGTCATGCCCCCCGGGAGCCTCTTCGCGGGCGAGCGCTGGGCCATGCCATCGGCGTCCCTCTGCGCGGCTCTCGCGCTCGCGCGAAAGCCGCTCACGTATGAGGAGCTCTTCGCCCTCGAGCCGCTCTACATCCGCCCGCCCGACGCCCGGCTCCCCGACCCGGCGCGCCGGGGACCGCGCGGGGGGGATGCTGGATGAGCGCTCGCGCGATCCGGGAGATGGACGAGCGCGACATCCCGCGCGTCATGGAGATCGAGCGGTTGAGTTTCATCACGCCGTGGACAGAGGGGATGTTCCGGTCGCAGCTAGCGTCCGGGGACCGGACAATCAATCTCGTTTTCGTCGACGGCGAGGAGCTCATCGGTTACGCGGCGGCATGGATCGCGTACGACGAGATCCACCTCCTCAGCATCGCGGTCCTTCCCGCGACGCGCAGATGCGGTTTCGGCGCGGAGATTCTTCGCGAGGTCGTCGAACGGGGGCGCATGCGCGGCGCGGAGCGAGCGATTCTCGAGGTCCGCGAGGGAAACGCCGCCGCCCGTGCATTCTACGGCAAACACGGCTTCGTCACGATCGGAGTCCGGCGCAGGTACTATAGCGATACGGGGGAAGATGCGATCGTCATGGAATGCATCTGCGGCGCGCGCTGAGCTCGGCGCGGTTCGGGGCGCGGCGGCGTACGCGATCATCCTCGGGAGCGGTCTCGCCGGCCTCGCGGACAGAATCGGCACGCGCGTGCGGATCCCCTATGCGTCCGTTCCCGGGCTCGGAGCGACGTCGGTCGAGGGGCATCCCGGCTTCATCACGCTCGGTCGGATCGCGGACGAGCCGGCGCTCGTCTTCGCGGGCCGGTTTCATCGTTACGAGGGGTCCGAAGCGAACGATCCCTCCTCCATTGTCTCCCTCGCCGCGGATGCGGGGTGCGTGCGGATCATCGTGACACAGGCCGCGGGGAGTCTTACGCGGCGGCTGAGGGCCGGCACGTGGATGCTTGCGACGGACGCTCTTTCCCTGCCGGCGAGGTTCGCCATCGAGCCCGGCGGCGTGTCGCGGCGCGAAGATGTCCGGCCGGGAGCGCGGCGAAACCGCGAGGACTTTTCCCGGGAGACGCGCCGGGGCGGCACGGCGCTCGTCTCGGCGCGGCTCTCCGCGGAGATCCGGGAGGCGGCGCGCGCCGCGCACGTGCCCCTTGCCGAGGGAGTGCTCTGCTGGACGAGCGGCCCCGCGTACGAGACGGCGGCCGAGGCGCGCTTCGCCGTTTCTCTGGGGGCGGACGCGGTGACGATGTCCTCCCTGCCAGAGCTCATCGCGGCTCGGCGCCTCGGTCTCGAGGCGGCCTCGCTCGGCTGGATCACGAATCATACCGCGAATATCTCGCGGCGGCGCACCGAGCACGCACACGTCGTCGGAATGGGTGAGGGGGGCGTGCGCGCCCTCGAAGCGATGCTCACCGCGCTCTTTCGCGCGCGGCGCACCGCATGAAAAAAGCTCTTTTTGCTTCCCGGCAAAGTTGATAGGATCGCCCCGATTTGCGAGCGTTTGCGCCGCCGTTTCCGTGCCGTGGGGGGATGGATGCGCCAAACGCCGGGGGAGAGAGCCGCGCTCATGCCGATTCCTATGAACGTTCCATCGCCACCCGGCGCACCGTATGCACGCGTCGCGCGCCTCGACGCGCGCACGCCGTCCCGGATGAATCTCAGCCTGGAGAATATTTCCGCCGTGCTCGCTCGTATGGGCGATCCGCAGAGACGCTACCCGGCGATTCTCGTCGCCGGAACGAACGGGAAGGGCTCGGTGACGACGTACGTCTCCGCCGTGCTCGGCGCCCTGGGGCTCAAGGTCGGCACCTACTACTCGCCGCATATCTTCCGTCCGCACGAGCGAATCCGCGTCGACGGCGGCGAGATACCCTCGTGCGAGCTCGACCGGCTCATCGGGATGGTGGACGGTCATTCGCGGGGGCACCGGCTGACCTACTTCGAGTGCCTCACCGCGGTCGCCGCACGGTATTTTTCCGAGCAGCGCGTCGATGCGGCCGTGTTCGAAGTGGGGCTCGGCGGGCGGCTCGACGCGACGAATCTCGTGAACGCCGTCGTCACCGTCATAACGGGGATATCGCACGACCATCGGGAGCACCTCGGGCGAACCAAGCGGCGTATCCTCGCCGAGAAGCTCGGCATCGCGCGCGAGGGAACACCGCTCGCGGCACAGCTCGCGCCCCGCTCCCTCGGCGCGCAGGCGGCTGAATGGTGCGCCCGCGTGGGGGCGCCGTTTCATCCGGTCGGCGACGAGACATCGACGTCTCTCGTCGCGCTCTCGCCGGAGCGGATGTCCGTGCGCGTCCGCACGCGGCGCCGCGATTACGGTGTGCTCGAAACGCGGATGATCGGGCGTGCCCAGATGCGAAACGTCGCGACGGCGATCAGGGCCCTCGAGCTCTTCGAAGAGGCGGGGCACGCCCCGCGCATCGACGCGGCGGCGGTCCGGGCGGGGATTTCGTCCGCGGTTCTCGCGGGGCGCTTTCAGAGCGTCGCGAGCTCTCCCCGCGTCATCATCGACGTCTCCCACAACGAGGAGTCGTACCTGGCGGCGCTCGAGACGCTGCGGCGCATCTCGCCGCGGGAGCGCACGACGATCGTGTTCGGCGCGCTCGCGCACAAGGAGCTCGGGGCCTTTCCGGCGCGCGCGCTCGGTGCGGCGCGCGAGATTATCGTCACGGCTCTCCGGGATCCCCGGAGCGCGAGCGCGGAGCGCCTCGGGCGCGATTTCGGGGGGGCGCACAGCACGCTCGCCGGCACGCGGGCCTGCGTGCGCATCGCGCGGGGCGTGGGGCAGGCGGTTCACGAGGCGCGGCGGGGGGCGGACGCCCTCGACACGATCCTCATCATGGGATCGCACGTCATGGTCGAGGAGGCCGCGCGGTTTCTCTGATGAAAGGAAGCGCATGAATCTCGTACTCGGCGTCGACATCGGCGGAACGGATATCAAGCTCGGGCTCGTCACGGACGAGGGAGAGATACGCGGGTCGGGGAAGATCCCGACGGAGCCGGCGTCGGGACCCGAGGCTGCCGCCGCCCGGGTTCGCCGGTGGCTCGAGGAGAACGTCCGCGGCGCGGGATCCGTCGCCGCGGCCGGCGTCGATTGCGCGGGCCTCATCGACGGCGAGCGGGGCTTTCTCCATACGTCGCCGAACATGCCGGGGTGGGAAGATGTTCCTCTCGGATCGATCTTCGGCACGGAGCTCGCCTGCCCCGTCGTCGTCGAGAACGACGCGAACGCCGCCGCATACGGGGAGTGGGCGAAGGGGGCGGGGAGGGGGATGAGGAACTTCGTGTGCCTCACCCTCGGGACGGGCGTCGGGGGCGGCATCATCATGAACGGCGAGCTCTACCGCGGCTCGTCGGGCTTCGCGGGGGAGATCGGACACGCGGTTATCGCCGTCGACGGGCCGCCGTGCACGTGCGGGAACCGGGGCTGCCTCGAGGCCATCATCAGCGCCAAGGCGATCGTCGCGCGCGCGCTCGAAATGCATCGCGCCGCCTCCGGCACGAGGCCGGACTGGGACTCGACCCTCACCGTCGAAGCTGTTTCGCGCGCCGCCTCTTCCGGGGACGCCGTGGCCGTCGCGGCGCTCGCCGAGACGGGCCGCTACCTCGGCGTCGCTCTCACGAACATCGTGCACGTTCTCGCGCCCGAGGCGATCGCGATCGGGGGAGGGGTGGCGGGCGCGGGTGATTTTATCCTTGCCCCCGCGCGCGCGACGCTGCGAGATTGTGTTATGGACACGGCGATGGCCTCCGTCAGAATCGTGCCCGCCGAGCTCGGCAACAGGGCGTCCTTTATCGGTGTTTCGCTTCTCGCCCTTTCGCGCGTGAACGCTCGCCGGTGAGCGGGCTCGGCGCACGGATGATCCGCGGCGGTCGTCGCTCCGGCGCTCCCGGCAGGGTGGGTATGAAGCAATTCGCACTTCTGCTCTTCGTCGTCACGGGCCTGTTCGCCGCCTCAGGCGGCCCGCGGGCACGGCCGGAGGTGCAATCCGCCTCCGCCGACACCTCGATCTACCGCGTGACGTCGGACCACCTCCGATCGACCATCGAAGAGGGAGAGCGCGTCGTATACCTCGACGGGGGCGTGCGGATCGATCACGGGACGACGACGATCACGAGCGTCCGCGGCAAGCACTACCCGAACCGCCGCTACATCGTCCTCTACGACAGCGTGCGCGTCGTTGACGGCACCGCGGAGATCCTGAGCGACGTCGGCGAGTACTTCGGCTTGACCAACACGGTGGAGCTCGAGGGCCGCGTGCGCTTCAGCGATCGCGGCTG
>DATCCP010000215.1:0-4647 GCA_036511215.1 Candidatus Krumholzibacteriaceae bacterium | reverse complement strand
TTCAGGGCACACAGAAAGGTTCGATGCAATTCGAGTCCGCAACGGGGCTTCCCGAGAGGCGGGGCGCGGCGGTGCTGTTCCGAAAAAGGCGCGCCCTCCCGTAGTTTCACGTGAAACAAGTACTGCCTTCGCCACCGGCGGCCGCGCGGGTCCTGTCGCCGCTTGCCCCGGCCGTGCTCGCTCAGGCTGCGCGCGGCCGGGGACCCCAGCGGCGCCACCCGCGCGGGAACGGATGCTGGAGAGTGGTTGTTTCACGTGAAACACCCTCCGCTCCCCCGAGGAAGCGCTTTTTTCGTTGCTTTCCGTATACGCGAAACCTATAATGCCCTTGACCCCGCCTCCGCAGAGGAGGAAGCGATGAAACCCAACGGCTTTTATTTCTTGCTGTTATTGGTGTCGGCAGCCGCGCTATCCGCGCTGTTTGGCTGCGAGGACAGAGTCAAATTCTCAAATACGGCCCCGAGCAATCTCACGCTCACCCCGAGCAAATGCTACATACAGAGCGGGGGCACCATCATGCTCGTCGGCAAGGCGCACGATGATGACGGCGATTCGCTGACCTTCAGCTGGATGGCATCGGCCGGGAGCTTCGCTCAGTCGTCGGCGAGCGGAGACACGACGTTCTGGCACGCACCGGCGAGCCCGGGTCGGGCGACGATCACGATGACAGTAACTGACGATATAACAAGACGTTCCATGGCGCAGGCCATAACGGTCTGCACGCCGTTTCCGAGCCCGATCACCGGATCGACGACCCTCGCGAACACAGGGGCAGTGTATATTCTCCTGAATGATGTGCCGCTTCGGGTCCCCGAGGGCGCGACCCTGACGATAGAGCCCGGCGTGACGATTGTGGTCGACAAGGTGGGCGGCGGGTTCGAGGTGTACGGCGGGCTCGTCGCCAGGGGAACGCCGGAGAACAGAATCAGGATACAGGGCAACACGTGCTCGGTCGGGTCCGGGCTCTGGGGCGGGATATTCCTGC
Organism: Candidatus Krumholzibacteriaceae bacterium; assembly: GCA_036511215.1. GTDB lineage: Bacteria > Krumholzibacteriota > Krumholzibacteriia > Krumholzibacteriales > Krumholzibacteriaceae > SSS58A. The sequence continues at coordinate 3,662 of DATCCP010000215.1, read as the reverse complement.
AGGAGGCGAGCTGCGCCGCCACGTTCAAAAACGCGGATATAACGATGAGCAACGACGGGATAAAGCTCAGCGCAGGGGCAAAAGCGACGATCGACAGCTGTGAGATATATAACAATGATTTTGGTGTCTGGGTCGAGCTCGTCGGGAGCGAGGCGAACATCCGCTCGTGCAAGATCTGGGAAAACGGTCTGGGGATCTACGTCTTGAACGCGAAGGCGGATATTCGGGGGAGCTCCGTCCGGTACAGCGACGGCAACGGAATCGAGCTGTCCTTCTCGCTCGACGCGACCGATGTCGCGATTGACAGCTGCACCGTGGCCAACAACGGGAAGAGCGGGATTCAGCTTTCGGAGAAGGCGGCACCGGAGATACATTACTGCTCCATTTTCTCGAACGGCGAGAACCCCCTCGAGCCGAATTACGGCGTGATGCTCGCGTCGTACACGGCGACCGATTCGGTGCATGCGGAACACAACTACTGGGGCCTCGGCAATACGACCGCGGCGAAGATAGCGACGGTCATTTACGATGCGCACGATAACCCATCTGAAATCAATGCATTTGTAAGGTTTGCGCCCTGGCTCAGTTCTGGTCCGGTAACGCTGGCGCCGGTGGATGAGCGGCGCGTGAAAGGGAGAGCATGGGCAAGATAGTGGCGATAGCGAACCAGAAGGGCGGGGTGGGGAAAACGACGACGGCGGTGAACCTCGCCGCGAGCATCGGTGCGGCGGAGCACAAGGTGCTCCTCGTCGACATCGATCCCCAGGCGAATGCGAGCAGCGGGTTCGGCGTGCGTGCGGCCGAGGGGGAAAAGACGATCTACGACGTCATCCTCGGCGGGATCAACGCGCGGGAGGCGATCCGGAAGGTCGAGCTCATCGATATCATACCGTCGCAGCCGAATCTCACCGGCGCAGAGATCGAGCTGGTCCCGCAGATCGCCCGCGAATACAAGCTCAAGGAGGCGCTCGCGGAGATAGCCGCCGACTATGAGTATATATTTATAGATTCGCCGCCGAGCCTCGGACTTCTCACCCTCAACACGCTCACGGCCGCCGATTCGGTCCTCATTCCCATTCAATGCGAGTACTACGCGCTCGAGGGGCTCAGCCAGCTCCTCGGCACGATTCGCATGGTACAGCGGCATCTCAATCCCGATCTCAGGATCGAAGGGGTGCTTCTCACGATGTTCGACAAGCGGCTCAACCTGTCGAACCAGGTGGCACAGGAGGCCATATCTTATTTCGGCGAAAAGGTTTACGAGACTGCCATCCCGCGCAACGTTCGGCTGAGCGAATGCCCCTCCTTTGGACGCCCCGTACTCCTCTATGACATTCAGAGCGCCGGGGCGAAGAGTTATCTCAAATTGGCCAAAGAGTTTATTGACCGACAAAACGGTCACTCGGAGGCGAAGGAAAAGCTGTCCGCCGTGATCGAGGCGGGCGGAAAGATCGGCGAAGGCAGGTGGCATCGGAAATGACGAAGAAGGTTCTCGGCCGGGGGCTCGAGGCCCTGATATCGCAGGACCTGCGGGAAAGCGTCGCGGAAACCGAGCGCGTCAAGGAGCTCGATATGGAGCGAATCGATCCGAACCCCAATCAGCCGCGCGCGAGCTTCGACACCGATCACCTGCGAGAGCTCGCGGAATCGATTCGGCTCAACGGCGTCCTCCAGCCGGTCGTCGTCCGGCGGGCCGGCGAGCGCTACCAGCTCATTCTCGGCGAACGGCGTCTCCGCGCCGCGAAGCTCGCGGGGAGAGTGACGATTCCGGCGATCGTGCGCGACGTGGACGACGCGGAATCGCTCAAGCATGCCCTCATGGAGAACCTCCAGCGCGAGGATCTCAACCCCGTGGAGGAGGCGCGCGGCTATCAGGCCCTCAAGGACGGTTTCGGCCTCTCGGTCAACGATATCGCCGCGATGATCGGAAAGAACAGGAGCACGGTAGCCAACAGCCTGAGGCTCCTCAACCTGCCCGACGTCATCAAGGCGCTCATCATGGAGGGAAAGCTCACGGCCGGACACGCCCGGGCGCTTCTGTCGATCGAGGGCGAAGCGGCGCAGATCGAATGGGCGAGGAAGATCGTGAGCGAAAGCCTCACCGTTCGCGAGATCGAGCACGCCGTGCCGGGGGGGCCGCGCACGAAGAAGCGCCGCGGTGCGCGGAAGAGCTCGCCCGAGATTCAGGCGGTCGAGGAGGCGATCGAGATGCACCTCGGGACGCGGGCCAAGCTCACGCCGCGGGTCAAAGGGGGCATTCTCTGGATCGAATACTACTCGGACGAGGATCTCGAAAGAATCCTCGAGAGAATGGGAATGAGGCTCCCGCTCTAGCATGGACAAGGGCAGATTCTCGATAATCATCGTCCCGCACGACCTCAAGAAGACCCGGACCTTCCGGGTTCCGTACGCGCTCTTCTATACGCTCGTGGGGCTCGTCGGCGCGGGGCTCATCATTATGCTCATCTTCGTCGCCTCGTACGGATCCCTCCTCCTCAAGTCGCGGGAGGGGCTCATATACAAGAAACAGGTCGAGGAGCTCACGAAGCGGCAGGAGCACATGGGGGAGCTCAGGAGAAACCTAGCGCAGCTGCGCGCCATGAACCTCCAGGTGCGCGGGATGCTCGGCCTCATCGTGACGCCGCAGGACAGCCTCGCGATGGCCAAGGTGCGGAAGGAGAGGCCGGGGCTCGCGCCCGATCTCCGGATGGAGCAGGTTTCGATGCTTCGCGCGATCCCGACATTCTGGCCCGTGCGCGGGTTCATCACGAAGAGGTTCAGGGCCGCGAGCGCCACGCGGGACTCGCTGTTTCACGGCGGAATCGACATCGCGGTCGACCGCGGAACGCCCGTCCGGGCCGCGGCGTCGGGATACGTGACCGGGGCGGAATGGAACGATTCGTACGGCTACTATGTGCAGATTGATCACGGATACGGAATAAAAACACTTTACGCGCATGCCGATATGCTGGTAGTAATAAAGGGGGAGCGTGTGGAGCAGGGGCAGACGATCGCGTATTCGGGAAACACGGGGAACAGCACGGCGCCGCACCTCCACTTCGAGGTAACGCAGAACAACGTCCCCGTCGACCCGTTGAAATATCTGCTGCAATAAGGAGGAACATGATAGGCGGAAAGAAAGAGATCAGGAAGGAGGACGCCATGTTCGGGAAAGAGGGCGAACAGCTCCCAGGGGAGGGCAAGATGAATTCGATCATCGGCAAGGGCTGCAAGATCACCGGGACGATCCTCGTCAGCGAGGGAACGCTCCGCATCGACGGCGACTTCGAGGGCACGATCCAGGTACCGGACACGCTCGTCATCGGCAAGGACGGCCGCGTGAAAGCGGAGATAAAGGTCAAGAGCGCCGTCGTCGGCGGAACCATCATCGGCAATATCGACGCGAAGGAGAAGGTCGAGCTTCAGGCCGGCTCGCGCGTCGAGGGGGATATCAAGACGACCCGCCTCGTCATCGACGAGGGCGTCTTCTTCGAAGGCAACTGCAAGATGAGCCCGGAAGGCTCGCGCCCCGACCTGAAGGCGACGCCGCAGACGCCGCAGTACGCACAGCAGGCGAAAAAGCCCGAGATGCCGGTCGGGGCGAAGTAAGCCCCCGCGTTGCGGCGACGGAAATTAGATATTAATAGAACTGAGCGCCGGGA
>DATCCP010000214.1:0-8969 GCA_036511215.1 Candidatus Krumholzibacteriaceae bacterium | reverse complement strand
CGGCGGGGACGACGCGGACCGGGTGAACGTCGGCTTCGAGCCGAGCTCGTCGGGCCTGAGGGTCCACTCGGATTGCGAGAAGCACCGCCACGCGGACATCGATCTGCATTTCACGATCAAGGTGCCCGAAAAGTGCGACGTGAGCATCGATTCGAAAGGCGGCGAGATCACTATACAGGGTATCGAAGGAGAGCTGAGCGGCAAGACGATGGGCGGAGCGCTCGAGCTGGCCCGTGTCAAGGGCGGTATTCGCCTCGAAACGATGGGTGGTGCCGTGAAGGTCGAGGACTCGGAGGCGGATGGCACGGTGAGCACGATGGGCGGTGAGGTTACCATTCGCAACGTGAAGGGGAACCTCAAGGGGTCCACGATGGGCGGGTCGGTCAAATACGACAACGTAACCGGACGCTCCGCCTCTTCCGGGGACGAAGACGTGCACATCTCGACCATGGGCGGCGACATAACGATCGACAAAACGGACGGGAAGGTCAACGCGAAGACCATGGGCGGCGATGTCGACGTATCGAAGGCCGATGAAGTCCACGTGACGACGATGGGCGGCGACATCAACGTCGACGAGGCGCCCGCGGGCGCGAGGGTCACGACGATGGGCGGGGACGTCACGATTCACTCGGCCGGGCAGTACGTCAAGGCGAAGACGATGGGCGGGGACATCGAGGTCGACGCCATCGACGGCGCGGCCGACGCATCGACGATGGGCGGGGACGTCACCGTCACGATGACCGGCGATCCGAAGAAGGGCGATCGCGAGGTCAATCTCAGCTCGATGGGCGGCGACATCACGCTCACGGTGCCCGCGGGCCTCTCGATGAAGTTCGACCTCGAGATCAAGTACACGAAGAAGCACCACAAAGATTGCAAGATCGAGAGCGACTTCCCGATGGACATAAAGGAGAGTCCCGAGTGGGAGCACAGCTTCTGGGGTCAGGCGAGCAAGCACATCTACGGGACCGGCTCGGTCGCGGGCGGCGATCATCTCATCAAGATCAGGACGGTGAACGGGACGATCACGATCAAGAAAGGGGCGTGACCCTCGGCGGCTGGCCGGGGCACGTGCGTCTTTCAATGAAGAAGGGAGCGGGCCGACGCGGTCCGCTCCCTTCTTTTTGCCTTTCGAACTATGTGCATCAGAATTGACCATTAGCAAAATTATCATTGACAATAGGGCGGTTTTGCTTGAGAATGTTAGGCAATTGGTCGCGTTTGTCCCAGTTTGTTACAGAACGGAAACTCGGTGAGTCCCGAGAACAACACGCTTCATCCGGCCGACAAGCGGATCCTCGAGATTCTGCAGGCGCAGGGGCGTATCCCGAACGTCCAGCTCGCCGCCGAGGTGGGCCTGAGCCCGTCGGCCGTCCTCGAGCGCGTGCGGAAGCTCGAGGAGCGGGGGATCATCGATAAATACGTCACGCTTCTCGACAACCGGAAGATCGGGCTCGGAACGATCGCGTTCGTCGGCGTGACGCTCCACAATCACCAGACCAATGCGATCGAGCATTTCCACCGGTTCGTGCGGGAGAGCGACAAGGTCCTCGAGTGTTACCATCTCGCGGGAGCCGAGGACTACATTCTCAAGGTCTACGCGCGCGACATCGACGATTACGAGCGCTTTCTCCTGAGCAGCCTCACGAAAACGCGCGGCGTGGACAAAGTCACGACGATGTTCGTTCTCTCGACGCTGAAGCGGGAGACGGCGATGCCGCTGGAGGCGGTCGAGATCAAGAATGGCGGCAAGGCAGCGCGGGTTCGGCGCCCAAAGGGTAGAAGCAGGAAGAGATAACTAACGGAGACGGGAGGGATCCCGGCGCGAGGAGGCGGACATGGCGGAGAAGAAGCAACGATTCGACACCATTGCGGTGAAGGGCGGCTACAGCCTCGAGGATCAGCTCAGGTACCACACGATGGCGCCCCCGCTCATTCAGAGCGCGGTCTTCCCGTACGAATCCGCGCAGTGGGCCGCCGATCTTTACAGCTACAAGATCGAAGGGTTCGCCTACGGCCGCATCAACAACCCGACGAACGACATTCTCGAGAAGCGCATGGCGCTCCTCGAGGGGGCGGAGGCGGGGCTCGCGACGTCGTCGGGCATGGCGGCGGTTTTCATGGTCGCTCATCATCTCGTCGAGGCCGGCGAGGAGATCGTCTGCTCGAACCGGATCTACGGCGGCACCTACGAGCTCTTTCACACCTCGATGCCGCGCATGGGCGTGAAGACGAATTGGGTCGCCGATCCGCACAAGATCGAGAACTGGGAGCGCGCGATAACGCCGAAGACGAAGCTCGTCCACGTCGAGTCCCCGAGCAATCCGAACCTTTTCGTCGCCGATATTCCGGCGATCGCGAAAATAGCGAAGAAGCACGGCCTTCCGCTCATGGTGGACAACACGATCTGCACGCCGGCCCTCATGCGGCCGATCGAGCTCGGCGCCGACATCGTCATTCACTCCGCGACGAAGTACATCAGCGGCAACGGGACGAGCCTCTCGGGAATTCTCGTGGGGAAGAAGGAGTTTGTGGACCACGTGCGGCACGTCGGGTTCCGTAACATGGGGCCGACGATCTCCCCGTTCAACGCATGGCTCTGTCTCCTTGGCCTCGAGAGCCTCTCGCTCCGCATGAAGAAGCACTCGGACAACGCGATGGAGATCGCGAAGGTCCTCGAAAAGCACCCGAAGGTCGAGTCGGTGAGCTACCCGGGCCTCCCGAGCCATCCGCAGCACGAGGTCGCGAAGCGCCAGATGAGCGCGTACTCCTCGATGCTGAGCTTCAACGTGAAGGGCGGGCTCGAGGCGGCGCGGCGCGTGATCGATCATCTCACGATCGCCGTGCACACGACGCATCTCGGCTCGTCGCAGACGGTGGCGATCCAGCCCGCAGCGACGACGCACTGGCAGCTCGGCCCCGAGGCACGCGCGGCGGCGGGCGTTCCTGACAATCTGATCCGCTACTCGGCGGGTATCGAGGACGCACAGGATCTGATCGAGGATCTCGATAACGCTTTGAAATCGGCCTAACGGCATCGGGCCCGCGCGGACGTCTACGGCGCGCGGCGCAAAGGAGGCAGCGATGTACAAGCTCGCAATCGTCGGGTTCGGGGTCGTGGGGCAGGGGCTCGCGGAGATTCTTCTGAAGCACGGGGAGCGGCTCCGGAAGGAGCACGGCTTCGAGTATTCGGTCGTCGCGGTGAGCGATTTCGTAAAGGGCTCCGCATATGATCCGAAGGGGCTCGATCTCGCGAAGGTCCTCGAGCTCGCCAAGTCGAACGGGATATCCAAATACCCGGGCGCGAAGACCGGCTGGGACGCGATCGGCACGATCAAGAAGTCGAACGCCGACGTCGTGATCGAGGCCACCTACACGAACATCAAGACGGCGGAGCCCGCTTACTCGCATTTCAAGGCGGCACTCGAGTCGGGGAAGCACCTCGTCACGACGAACAAGGGGCCCACGGCGCTCTTCTTCCGCGAGGTCGCCGCTCTGGCCAAGGCGAAGAAGCTGCAGTTCCGCTACGAGGGCACGGTCATGAGCGGGACTCCGGCGCTCAATCTCGCCGAGTTCTGTCTCGCCGGGAACGAGATCAGGGAGGTCCGCGGCATCGTGAACGGCACGACGAACTTCATTCTCACGAACATGGAAAAGGGCAAGAGCTACGCCGACGCGCTCAAGGAGGCGCAGGATCTCGGTTTCGCGGAGGCCGTGCCCGACGCCGACGTCGAGGGCTTCGATGCGATGGCCAAGGTCATCATCCTCGCGAAGGCCGTCATGGGCGCCGACATCAGAGTTTCGGACGTCGATCGCACCGGCATCACGAAGATCACGCTCCAGGACATCGAGGCGGCGAAGGCCCAGGGCAAGCGCTGGAAGCTCATCGGGCGCGTCGCTCGCGAGGGCGGCACGGTCCGGGCCTCGGTGAAACCCGAGAAGCTCGACGTCGCCGATCCGCTCGCGGGGGTCGGGGGCGCCACGAACGCGCTCACCTTTACGACCGATCTCGTCAGGAACGTAACGATCATCGGGCCGGGCGCCGGGAAGATCGAGACGGGATATTCGATCCTCGTCGATCTGCTGGCGATTCACCGGACCGCGCCCGCCGCAAAGAAAGCGGCTCCGAAGAAGCCGGCTCCGAAGAAGGCACCGAAGCGGACCAAGAAAGCGAGAAGGTAGTCTATGAAGATGCTCATCGCCGGAAAATGGATCGACAAGAAAGAGAAAATCGAGGTCAGGGATCCGTACGACAACTCGCTCGTCGATACGGTCCCGAACGGAGACGCCGCGGACATCAGAGCGGCGATCGCCGCCGCAGAGAAGGGCTACCAGATCAACAGGAACCTTCCCGTTCACGAGCGGATTCGCATCCTCAGCAAGGCCGCCGACATCATCGCGGCGGACGGTGAGGACTTTGCGCGAACGATCGCGAGGGAAGGATCGAAGACGATTCGCGAGGCGCGCAAGGAGGCCTCGCGCTGCGTCGACACGATCCGCATCTCGGCCGAGGAAGCCCGGCGCATATCCGGCGAGACGATCCCCTTCGATTCGCGCCCCGGCTCCGAGAACCGCGTCGGGTACTACTTTCGCTTTCCGATCGGCATCATCGCGGCGATCACGCCGTTCAACGATCCGCTCAATCTCGTGGCCCACAAGGTCGGCCCAGCGATCGCGGGCGGGAACGCCGTCGTAGTGAAGCCGGCGACCGTGACGCCGCTGTCGGCTCTCAAGCTCGCCAAGGCGCTCATGGACGCAGGGCTTCCGGCGAACATTCTCAACGTCGTGACCGGCTACGCGGCGCGCACCGGCGACGCGCTCGTCACCGATCCCCGCGTGCGGATGGTCAGCTTCACGGGTGGAGCCCCGGCGGGCGAGGAGATCATGAAGAAGGTCGGCCTCAAGAAGGTCGGCATGGAGCTCGGCTCGAACACGCCCGTGATCGTCTGCGAGGACTGCGACCTCAAGCGCGCCGTCGAGGACTCCGTCTCGGGAGCCTTCTGGGCCGCCGGGCAGAACTGCATCGGCGTCCAGCGCATCTACATCGAGAAAGGCATCTACAAGCGCTTCGAGACTCTCTTCGTCGCGCGGACGCGCGCGTACAAGGTCGGCCCCAAGCTCGAGGAAGATTGCGACATGGGCCCGATGATCAACGAGGGCGAGGCAAAGCGCATCGAGAGCTGGGTCAAGGAAGCGGTCAAGGCGGGCGCCAAGGTGCTCATCGGCGGCAAGCGCCGCGGCGCGATCTACGAGCCGACCGTTCTCGCGAACGTTCCGGCCGGATGCAAGGTCGACGTCGACGAGGTCTTCGCCCCGACCGTGAACCTCTACCCCGTGAAGGACCTCGACGAGGCGATCGCGAAGGCGAACTCGGTGAACTTCGGCCTCCACGCCGGCATTTTCACGAAGGACATCGGGAAGGCCTTCAAGGCAATCAAGGAGCTCGAGGTCGGCGGCATCATCGTGAACGATTCGTCCGACTACCGCATCGACATGATGCCGTTCGGCGGCGTGAAGCGCTCGGGTCTCGGCCGCGAGGGGATCAAGTTCGCCCTCATGGAGATGACTGAGCCGCGCGTCGTGTGCTTCAACCTTTGAGCACCGCCCTTGCATTCAGGCAAGGTTCTTGCTATTCTTACTAGTAAGAACTGATGGACCGGATCCGGTTCGGGAGTTGAAGAATGGCGCGATTGGCTACAACCAGAATGTCTTCGAAAGGGCAAGTCGTCATACCGGAGGGTATTCGTAGGCAACTTCGCCTGAAACCTGGTGCGCGATTCGTTGTCGTCGGCGACAAGGACGTTGTCATTTTGAAGGAAATCACTCCCCCTTCGATGGCTGAATTCGACCGCCTCATCGTCGAGGCGCGTCGTCAGGCCAGGAAGGCCGGAATGAAACGATCTGATGTTGAGGCGGTGGTGGCGGCGGTGCGCAGACGCAAATGCGGGTAGTCCTCGATACGAATATCCTCATCTCCGGTATCTTTTTCGGCGGCCCTCCCTTTCGAATCCTCCAGGCTTGGCGCGACGGGAAAGTGCGCCTTGCTGTTACGGAATCAATTCTCGAGGAATATGGGCGCGTCGGAGAACGCCTGGGCCGGCAGTTTCCCGGGATCGACGTGATTCCGTTCATGCAACTTCTCGCGGTTTCCGCCGATCTCTATCCTCCGGCGCGATTGCGAAAGCCTGTGTGCGAACACCCTGACGACGACAAGTTCATTGCGTGCGCCCTCGCGAGCGGAAGCAGGATCATCGTGAGCGGAGATAAAGGATTGTTAATCGTATCCGGTTACCGCGGCATACAGGTTCTGAGCCCTCGAGCATTCGTGGATCAATTCCTGAAATAGAATCGACGAACGGGACGGCTTGTGAAAGCCGCCCCGTTCACATACTCGCTGCCCGCAGGTGGTCTATAGCTTGATCAGCTCGACGCGCCGGTTGTTGGCCTTTCCCTCGGCCGTGTCGTTTTTGTCTATCGGCTTGGCCTCTCCCCAGCCCTTGGACTCCAGCCGGGCGCCGTCTATCTTGTAAGTCGTCATCAGATACGTTTTCACCGACTTCGCGCGATTGTCCGAGAGCGTGAGATTGAAGTCGGCGCCGCCGTCGCTGTCGGTGTGTCCTTCGATCGACAGGCGCAGGGCGGGATTTCCGGTGAGAAGCTGTCCGATATCGGCGAGCGTCCTGCAGGATTCCGCCTTTATCTTGTCCGAACCGGAGTCGAAGAGAATGCCGTGCGTAACGATGCGGCCCGTTTCGTCGAGCTGCTCTTTCAGCGTCTTTCCCCCCTCGGCGAATCGGAAGTTGCGTATGAGCATCGGATTCCCCGGCTCGTCGGTCCACGGATCCATCAGAACGCTGAGACCGACCGGGGCGAAGCCCTCGGTGGCCGGCACGTTGGCGACGCGCTCGTTGTCGATGTAGCATTTCAACGTGGTCGTAGTCGCCATGACGCGCATCGTGTGCTTTCCGGCGGAGAGATCAGCGGGAAGGGCCTTGTCGGCAAGGTCCTTTTCCATGATTCTCAGCCTGGTGGCGTGATTGTCCTTCATCCAAAGCGCGCCGATGATCTCGTCGTTCGCGCCAACCCATTGAATCGTGAACCAGTGCCCCTTGAAGTCCGGTCCCTTGCAGTAGAACTCCATCTCCACCGTGTATTTGGGAGGGAGCGGCCCCGCGGCGATCTTCGGGCGGATGGAGCCTTTGTCGGTGCACATGATGTACTTCTCGGAGCCCTGCTTCGCCACCTCGAAGACCCCGTTATCCAGCTTCCAGCGCGACGGGAACTCGCCGATCTCGTCGTTCGCCAGATCGTCGTAGAAGATCACCTTGTCGCCGGGCACGAAGTCGTACTTCGTGTACAGCGTCATGTCTTCCGCCGCGGCCGTCCCGCTCTTGGCGGCGCCGGCGGGCTGTGCCATCTTCTCCCCGGCCTTGGCCGTGTCGGCCGGAGCCTTGTTCAGCGTCTTGTCGGCTTTTTCGTTGACCTTCTGCTGGGCTTTCTCCTTGAGCTTGTTCTTGAGATCGCCGAACTGCGCCTTGGCGGGGCTCGATACAAACATCAAGCCGACGCAAAGCGCGACGACGACGAGTAGACCTGCGAAATTGCGCATGGTGCCCTCCGTTCGTTAAAGGCCCAAAACGTCCGCCATGGTATAGATGCCGGGCTCTTTCCCATGGATGAAATGTATCGCTCGAAGCGTGCCGCGGGCGAGCGTGCGGCGCGAGTGCGCCCGGTGCGTGAGCTCGAAGCGCTCCCCCTCGCCGGCGAAGATCACCGTGTGCTCCCCGACGACGTCGCCTCCGCGGAGCGAGTGCATGCCGATCTCTTCGCTCTTTCGGGCGCCGACGAGGCCCTCGCGCCCGTGCACGAGGCGGGTCGACGGCCGCACCCTGCCGATGGCCTCGGCGAGCCGCGCCGCGGTGCCGCTCGGACTATCCTTCTTCTTGTTGTGATGGATCTCGATGATCTCGGCGTCGAAATCGGGGAGCGCGCGCGCGACGTCCTCGACGATTTTGAACATGAGGTTCACGCCAACCGACATGTTGGGGCTGATGATGATCGGGATCCACGCGGCCGCCTTCTGGGCGACGGCGAGCTCCTCGCTCGTGAAGCCCGTCGTGCCGACGACGGCCGCCTTGCCGGCCGCGGCGCTCTCGTGAATATGCTCGAGGGCGGCCCTCGGATTCGTGAAATCGACGACGACGTCGCAGGAGGAGATCGAGTCGAGGAGCCTCGATTTCACCTCGACGCCCGAAACCTTCGCGCCGAGCCCCGCGTTTTCAGCGCCCTCGACCGCCCCGACGAGCTCGAGCTCCCTGTCGGTGCCGATTTCCTCGATGACCGTGCGCCCCATCTTTCCGAGGGCGCCGCATACGATTACTTTTATCATGGCCGCGCGCCTACTTTACGACCTTGAGCCCGTAGTCGGCGAGCGCCCTGCGCAGCTTCTCGCGATTCTCCGGGAGGAGCCCGACGAGCGGGAGCCGCACGTCGCCGACGTCCATGCCGAGCATGTTCATCGCTTCCTTGACCGGTGTCGGGTTGGTCTCGATGAACATCGCCTTGCAGAGCGGGAAGAGCTTGTAGTGCCACTCGCGCGCCTTCGCGAGGTCCCCCTTCTCGAAGGCCGCGATCATCGCGAGCATGTCCTTCGGGACGATATTTCCGACGACGCTCACGATTCCCTTGCCGCCGATGGCGAGAATCGGAAGCGTGATGCCGTCGTCGCCGGAGAGGAGCACGATCTTGTCGCCGCAGAGAAGTACGATCTCGCACATCTGCTCGAGGGAGCCGCTCGCTTCCTTGATCGAGTCGATCTTCTCGTGCTCGGCCAGCCGGGCGACCGTCTTCGGGAGCATGTTGAGCCCCGTGCGCCCGGGCACGTTGTAGAGCATGAGCGGGAGCCCTTCGTCGGCGAGCTTCATGAAGTGGGCGTAGAGCCCTTCCTGCGTCGGCTTGTTGTAGTA
>DATCCP010000213.1:0-7032 GCA_036511215.1 Candidatus Krumholzibacteriaceae bacterium | reverse complement strand
GCCGGGTTGCGCGCTGACGTCGTGGCGGGCCCAGCCCTGCCAGTTGTTCAGCTCGAAGCCATACCAGACGATGCAGTAGGTGTCGACGGCGGCCTCTTCGTAAAGGCCGCGCAGGCCCGGATCGACTTGGTTGGAGTAGTCCTCGCTCGACCACGCCTTCATAACGCGGAAGGCCGGCGTGGCGTCTCGCGCAAGACCCGGGCCCGCGAGCATTGCCGCGAGACAGAGGCAGAGCCAGAGCAGCAGAGAAGAAAACCCTCTCATCGCGTTCCCCCCCATCGTCAAGAAGGTTTCTTTGATGGTCTCCACGTCAATACTGAACGTCCCCAGGATGCGGCTCGAATTCTATCAAACAACTACATATTTGTCAAGTGGTTATGTGTGAAGGGCCGGCCCCGGTCGCGCATTCCATTGTCAGATAGCGCGATAGTGCCCGTTTTGGCTTGGATTGCCCCAGCCGACCTGCTATCTTAGGCGTGTTCGAACGTGGAGGTGATACCTGATGAGAGAGAAAGTGGAAGAGATTCTCAAGCAGATACGTCCGAGCCTCCAGGCGGACGGGGGCGACGTCGAGCTCGTCGACGTGGTCGACGGAGTCGTGAAGCTCAGGCTCAAAGGCTCCTGCGCCGGCTGTCCGATGTCTCAGATGACCCTCGCATTCGGGATCGAGAGAGTGCTCAAGGAGAAGGTGCCCGAGATCAAGAGGGTGGAGGCGGTCTAGCCGGAGATCGGCTATAACTGATTTAATGTGAAAGAATTATGCGGCTCTTGCTGCCTGGCGGGGGCCGCTTCGTTTTTGTCATGCTTCTTGCTTTTACCCCGGGTGGCGTATTGGCGAATGATCGTAAGCGATTCCACGCACAGGGAGGAATGCACAATGCGAGGCATCCGCAGCATTTTTGCAAGGCCATCAAGGCGCGTTGCGCATGGAGCGTCATGGATTCGCCGCATTGGAATCGCGGGATTCACCATTCTCGAGCTTTGTATCGTGGTCGAGATCATGGGCCTGCTCTCGACTATCGTCATGTCGAACTTCTTTAAATCGAAGAAAGCCGCCGAGGTGGCGGTGGTCGTGGAGAACGTCAGGAACGTGCAGATGGCGCTGACGTCGTACTACGCCACGGAAAACGGTTTTCCCGCCTCACTCGACCCGATATGGCTCCAGTTCTACGACGGCCGCATTGTCGATGATCTCTCGTATTGTACGGCCGGGGGCGGTCCCGGGTGGAACTTCTTCGTGAGCGACAGCCCCGACATCCGTTTCAACGGGCCGGGGCCCGACGAATACGCCATCAAAAGCAACAAAAGCCTTCTGCCGTACGCGCTCTACGTCTACGCCGACGCGGCGACGGGTGCGAAGATCGTCCACTAGGGGCCGGCCGGCGTCCCCCGAATTATCCTCTTTAAATGCCACGCATGCTGCTCTATGATTTCCCGGACGATTCCGTTCGCGCGGACCGCGCAGGGTGCGAACCCGAGGAGCAGCCGATGAATCGATATGCCGCGTTTCTCGTCGCGTTCATTCTCGCATTCTTCGTATCGTTCACCGTTACGGGCACGAGTACCCCGGAGGAGATCATGAAGCTTCATCGTAAGGCGATCGTTTTCGACGCGCACTGCGACACCGCAATGAGGCTCGTCGGCGATCATCCGATCGATCTCGCCGAGCGTCATACGGACGGGCACTTCGACCTTCCGCGCGCGCGGGAGGGAGGGCTCGACGCGCAGATCTTCGCCGTGTGGGTGAGTCCGCAGACGCCGGCGGCGGCAGCGACGGAACGCGCGCATGCGATGATCGACGCCCTCCAAGCCCAAGCGCGCAGACATCCGAACGAGCTCGAGCTGGCCCTCAAGGGCTCCGACGTGAGGCGCATCATCGAGGAGGGCAAGCTCGCCGGGGTCATCGGGATCGAGGGCGGACACCTCATCGGCGAGAGCCTCGACACGCTCCGCGACTACTACTCGCGCGGCGTCCGGTGCATGACGCTCACCTGGATGAATACGAACAAATGGGCGGACTCGGCCGACGACACGGCGACGTGGGGAGGGCTCAGCGAATTCGGGCGCTCGGTCGTGCGGGAGATGGACAGGCTCGGGATGATTATCGACTGCGCTCACGTCTCGGAGAAGACCTTTTTCGACGTTCTCGAGACGACGAAGAGCCCCGTCCTCATCTCGCATTCATGCATGCGCGCCCTCGTCGATATTCCGCGCAACGTGAGCGACGACGTGCTGCGCGCCGTGAAGAAGAACGGCGGCGTCGTCTGCGTCAATTTCTTCTCGGGGTTTCTCGACGCCGACTACCACGCGAAGATAACGGTGCTCTGGACCGAGTACCGGAAGAAGGCGAACGAGCTCGCCGTCCAGTACGGCGGGGATACCGGGAAGGCGTGGGAGGCGCTGCAGCCGGAATTCGAGAAGAAGGCCGCGGAGATACCGAGCGTTCCGCTCTCGCGGCTCATCGACCACATCGACCACGCAGTCAAGATCGCCGGCATCGATCACGTCGGATTCGGCTCCGACTTCGACGGGATCAACTCGACCCCCGTCGGCCTCGAGGGCGTATCGAAGCTTCCGGCGATCACGGAGGAGCTCCGCAGGCGCGGCTATTCCGACAAGGACATCAGGAAAATACTCGGCGCGAACCTGCTCAGGCTCGTCGAGAAGGTCATGCGCTAGAAGACGCGAAGCGTTTCGTCGAAGCTCCCCGCTCCGGCGCCCCGCAGAAGCCTCCCGAGCGCCCTCGCGACGCCGACGGGGCTCGCGTCGACCGAGAGACTCTCGAAGAATCCCGGGAACGCCTTGATGTAGATCGTGCGATAATCCTTTTCGATTCCCGCTTTCGACGCGGCGAACTGAACGGCGTCGCTCATGCCGCCGAGCTCGTCGACGAGCTTTATTTCGAGAGCCTGGGTGCCGAAATAGACGCGCCCGCCGCCGATCTCGCGGACGCGCGCCGGATCGAGCTTCCGCCCCCCGGCGACCTTGTCGACGAAGATTCCGTACATTTGATCGATGTAGCTCCCGAGCATCTTCATCTCCTCGTCGGTCATCCGCCGGCCGGTCGAGAGCGCATCGACGTGCTCCCCTTCCTTGAAGACCTCGTTCGACATGCCGATTTTCTCATAGAGGCGCTCGAGCACCGGTTTGAACCAGACGACCCCGATGCTCCCCGTGATCGTGAACGGGTCGGCGAATACGCGATCCCCGTACATCGAGATCCAGTAGCCGCCCGAGGCCGCGACGTTACCCATCGAGACGACGACCGGGATCTTGACCTCGGTCTGTATCCGGTGGATCTCCTCGAGAATCTCGTCGCTCGCGAGCGCCGAGCCGCCGCCGCTGTCGACGCGGAGGACGATCGCCCTGACGCCCGGGTAGCGCGAGGCGGCCTTGAGCTGCTTCACGACCGTCTCTGAGCCCATCGTGCGGCTGCCCTGGGCGAGGCCCTTCCCGCTCTTGCCGGACTCGATGCTCCCGTACGCGCCGACGATCGCGACGACGGGCGGCTCCGACCAGCGCTCGGTCCAGTACGTGCGCAATGCGATCGGTTGGGTCGAAAGCTTGTCGGGCTTCGCGGCGCCGGCGAGCTTGCCGAGCTCGGACCTGGCGTCCTTCTCCCAGCCGATAGCGTCGACGAGATGCTCCTTGACGAGCTCGTCGGGACCGAAAACGCGGCCGTCGGCGAGCTCCTTCATGTGCTCGGCCGGAATGCCGCGCCCCGTCGCAATTCCGTCGACGAGGAGACGGTAGCTCTCCTCGACGAGGCCGTGGAGCTCCTCGGCCTGCACGGCGGTCGTCGTGTCGGTGTAGATCGTGTGAAATGAAGACTTGTAGTCGCCCGCCGTGTAGTGGTCGAAGTCCACCCCGAGCTTCTCGAAAAGGTGTTTCATACGGTTGATCTCGAGCGAGACCCCGAGCACGCCGACCGTGGCGATCTGAGGCGTGACGATCCGGTCCGCGGCGGAGGCGAGGTAGAGCTCGGTCGAGGAGCCCCCTTCGCCCAGGTAGGCGACGACCGGTTTGCCCGCCTCTTTCACCTTGAGCACGGCCTCGCGGATCTCATAGACGTTTCCGCTCACCGGGCCGATGAAGGCGCCGTTCACCGGTGCGATCTTGAGCAGGAGCCCCTTCACGTCGGCGTCGCCGCGGATACTCGCGAGCTCCCGAAGCAGCGGATGAAGGTCCGTGGAGCCCCCCATGAGGGAAAAGCCGCCTCCCTCGTCGAGATAGTTGCCGCCGATCGAAACCTCCGCGTAGCGCGGCCTGTGGAGGGCGCGCTTTACATAGGCTTCCGTCCTCTCGAGAAAGATGCTGTTTCTGCTGTAGTCGATGTCGCCGTCGACGCGCGAACGGCTCTGAGCCCCGAGGCGCTCCGAGCCGAACCAGACGCTGATGCCGCCGGTGAATTCCTGATAGGGGTCGCTCCCGCGCCAGGCAAAATCTTTCATGTAGGAACCGAAGAGCTCGACCCCCGACACGACCGTGACCCGGCCGCCGAAGAGCCAGCCGGGCTTTCTGTGGCGGTCGACCTCGGCCTGCCCCGAGATCGTGAACCGCTCGCCGAGCGGCCTGATCGAGACGCCTCCGAGAAAGGAGCTTCTCAGCCTCGTCATGGAGCTCCCGAACGGATCGATCGCGGCGCCCCCGGAGAACCTCGGTTCGTTTGCGTTCTTCCAGACACCTCCGATCGAGAGCGCGCGGATCGGCCTCACCATGAAGCCGAGGTCCATCGTGAAGGGCGATCTATTGCTATAAGGGAGATCGGTGTGATGCCATGTGAACGAGGAGCCGACACTCAAGGCGCTCGAGACTTTTGCGCTCAAGCCCAGCACGTAGTTCCGGGACGTGAAGACGCCGTCGTCGGTATAGGTGAAGCCGATACCGAGACCCTGGCCCGCGACGCCGAGCGTGAGCTCGGAGAACCGGTCGTACCAGTACGTCCCCTGGAGCAGACTCGTCGGGGAGCGCCTCATCGCGAGCCCCGCGGGGTTCACGAAGAGCGCCGCTGCGTCATCGACGTCCGCGACAAAACGGTTCGCGGCGAGCTCGCTGCGGAGCGGCTCCCCGACGGGCGAGAGTGAATCGATCGCGGCCGCGGCCGGCGGCCGGGCGAATGACGGATTCGACAAGAAAGAACACGCCGCGGCGAGCGTGAGAATGAGGAAAGCAGCCTTTTTCACCGGGGCCTCCTTTGTGAGTGCTGGGGGTTCGTTCGCATGCCCCTCATACGGCGGGCATTATATCAGGGTTGCACGCGGGGGCAACCGTAAAGAAATTCAGGCTATTAGGTAGCCCCGCGAGGCGGCGGGCCATACCCGGCTAAAACGCTTTGCGCCCGGACAACCCGAAACAAATAAAGAGAATAGCCTATTGACGGAAAAGTGAATTTATGAGAAAATATGCGGGTAGGAATATATTGGTTGCTCGTGTCATAAACTGTTTACAGAACGGATGGGGGGGAATGCGCGAGAATTCTTGTCCCAAGGGCGGAATTTTTAGTTCCCGGATTGCATCTCTTGCCGGCAGGGGATGCATTTTTTTGGTTCTGATCGTTGTCCTGTCGTTCGGCGCCGCCTTCGCGGAGAGCGACGGCATCCTGAAGGGCAGAGTCTAC
This sequence comes from Candidatus Krumholzibacteriaceae bacterium, assembly GCA_036511215.1. Classification (GTDB taxonomy): domain Bacteria; phylum Krumholzibacteriota; class Krumholzibacteriia; order Krumholzibacteriales; family Krumholzibacteriaceae; genus SSS58A. The sequence continues at coordinate 1,415 of DATCCP010000213.1, read as the reverse complement.
GATTATCAGACCGGCAAACCCGTGCCGGAAGCCGTGATTGCGGTACAGGGAACCACGAAGACCGTGACGGCCGATAAGAACGGCATGTTCCAGATCGAGCTTCCCGCCGGAAAATACGGGATATCCATTCTCAAGGATGCGTACTACAACACCTGCTACCAGGACGTCGAGATCGAGCCGGCGAAGATCACGACCTACCGGTGCGAGCTCGTCCCGGGGGACCCGAAGCAGCAGTTCTTCTTCGCGATCGGCGGCATCACGGTCGTCGACAAGAAGAACATTCTCCCCGAGAAGATCGAGACGACGCATGAGATCTCGAGCGCGGAGATCGAGCACTACCTCTCGACGAACCTCGGGGACATCATGGATATGGTGCCGGGGGTCGAGCGATCGAAGAACCCGGGGCTCTCGAAGCTGACGCAGCTCGATCTGAGGGGCGCCGGGGTCATCACAAATAGCCCGGACGAGCAGGCCGGGGCCCGATTCGGAACGAAGATCATCGTCGACGATATCACCCTCTCCAACAACGCGAACCTGCAGTCGGGAACGGGCACGAGCTACGGCGCGGTGAGTTCATACGCCGGATCGGGTATCGACCTCAGGGAAATCCCCGCCGACAACATCCAAAGCGTCGAGGTCGTGACAGGCGTGCCGTCCGTCGAATACGGTGACCTCACCACGGGGCTCGTCAAGGTGAAGACCAAGATCGGGGCGCAGCCGAACAGGCTCAAACTGAAATCGAACCCCGACACGAAAGAGGCCAACCTGAACGGCGGAGTCAACGTCAAGGGAACCGGGATTTCCTATAATGCAAACTACGCGTACAGCGAGCGCAACATCAGGCTCGACGGAGACGAGTACGCGCGCTATAACGGGCAGCTCACCTTCGACAACAAGCTCTTCGACAAGAAGCTCTCCGTTCTCAACAAGTTCTACTATACCGGCGTCAACGACCAGTATGACATCGCGAATACCGACGTTCTTGCCCGGCGGCAGTCGAACAAGGACAAGACGATGATCTACGGGCATTCGCTCGAGTACAAACCCCGCAAGCACATGAAGCTCGAGTGGACTGCGAACGTCAAGTACACAAAGCGGGACAGCTATGCCCAGAGCCTCACCGGGGCCGACGTTCGCGTTTTGACGGACGCGACGACGCCCGGCACGCGCGAGGGAATCTTCAAGGCGGGCGCGTACGTATCGAAGCTGTGGGTTCGCGGCGAGGAATGGAACGCGGGTGCGAAGCTCAACCTCCGGTGTGATTTTGGCTTCCTTCGTCTCAATCATTCGCTTCTCTCCGGCGGCGAATACACCTTCGACGACAATGTCGGCCAGGGGAGGATCTTCAACCCGATCGAGCCTCCGAATGGCAAACTCGGCCAGCGTCCCTTGTCGTTCGACGCATCTCCGGCCCT
>DATCCP010000212.1:0-2586 GCA_036511215.1 Candidatus Krumholzibacteriaceae bacterium | reverse complement strand
TCACGGACGAGATGGCCGGTTACCGCGAGCCGTGCGGATGAAGGAAACGCGAACAGTGCGGGATGGCCCGGTGGGCTTCCCTCGTCGAGGAGCGGCGTCGCGAGCGGCCGGTGCTCGTCATCGACGCCGGGGATTTCTCGGTGCCCCCGGAATCGCCCTTCTGGGAGGTGAGGAACCGCTATTTCCTCTCCGCGATGAGGCTCCTCCGGTATGACGCCGTCGGCATCAGCGGACGCGAGACGGCCGCCGGGCTCGACGGGGTGATCGCGAACGCGCGCTCGTACGGCATTCCACTCGTGAACTCGAACATTTTCACACGCGGCCGAAGAAGACCCGTGGCCCCGATCTCGATTATCAGGGAGCTCGGCGGCGCGAAGACGCTCTTCGGACGGAAGGGCGCCGTGCGGATCGGCATCTTTTCGGTCGCGCTCCAGGGGTTCATCTACCGGTCGGGACCGGACGTCCCGAAAGCATACTACGTTGTCGACCCGAAGGTCGCCGCGCTCGAGGCGGTCTCCACCCTGCGGGCCCGCGGGTGCAACCTCGTCGTCGCGGTGAGCCATCTGGGCTGGCCGGCGAGCCTGGAGCTCGCGCGCGAAGTGCGCGGGATCGACGTCGTCCTCAACGGACACCGCTCGCACAAGGCGACGTACGAGGAGCGCGTCGGCTCGACGATCGTCGTCGACACGGGGGACAACGAACGTTCGTTCACCGAGGTGTCCGTGACCTTCGCCGGTGATTCTCTCGTCGTGACATCGGCGGACGTCTGCAGCGTGGCTGTCAAGAATCCGGGAGATCCACGCTTCCTCGAGCTCCAGGAGAAATACGCCGCCGAGATCAAGCGTCTCACATACGGCTCATCGCAGAAAGTAGCGCGATAGTCGCGCTCGTGCCCGCCGCGCGACCCGAGCACCTTCTTTTTGCTTTGCTATCCGGTGCGTTCCGGTATAATGGATATCCGGGATGCGGCATGCGAATCACATTCAATGAAAGGATAGACACGATGAAGACGATTATCGCCATTCTCGTTGCGTTCGTCGCGCTCGCGGTGTCTTTTCCGGATAATGCCTCCGGCGCCACGCCCGCGGCGCTGCTCCTCTCCTGCACGGGGGATGTCTCCGTTCACCGGAGCGACCAAACAACCGTGAAAGGCTCATACGGCCTTCAACTCTACGCCGGGGACGAGGTTCGCACAGGAGCGGGGGGCGCGGCGGAAATCCATTTTGAAAATGGGACGTGGATCAAGCTCGGCTCGGGAAGCAGCCTCGACGTCAAAGCGGGAGCCTCGAAAAAGACGGAGGAACCGGTAGAGAAGGGCGGCAGCTTCGAATCGATCTCGAACTTCCTGAAGCTGCGCGACGCCGAAGGCGTGAGCACGCTCGCCGCCCTCCGTTCCGGCGGGAAACATCCCGAGATCCGTCTCGAATCGCCGTGTCAGACGCGCGTTCGCAGCGATCATCCGGTATTTGTCTGGAGCGCGACCGATTCGACGGTCGAACTGAGGCTCAAGATCTACGACGACCGCGGCATTCGCTGGCAGCGCGACATCAGGGGTGCGCATACGATCCAGTACGCCGCCGACGCGGAGCCCCTTGTTCCCGGAACGACGTATTCCTGGACGCTCGAGACGACCGATCCGCTCAGATTCCCGCCGCTCAGGACACAGGCCGCGTTCTTCGAGGTCATGCCTGCGGATGAAGCGAAGAAACTCGAGAACGCGATCAAGGGAATCAACCGCTCTTCGATTCCGAGCGAATCGGCGTACCGCATCGTCCTCGCGAGCATCTACTTCGATTACCGGCTCCTCGACGAGGCCATCTCGCAAACGGTGGTCGCACTCGCGGCAGATCCGGACAACGGCGCGCTGCATGCGATTCTCGCCCGATTATACGCCGATACGGGCAGATCGGAAGAGGCGATGAGCGAGTACAACCGGCTGATCGAGAAACGCTGAACGAGCGCTCAGGCACCACCCTGTTTTCGCGGCACACGGTATGGATCGCACGAAGATTGCAGGCTATGAAATTCTCGGGACGCTCGGGGAAGGCGGCATGGGCATCGTGTACCGCGCCCGGGACGCCACGCTCGACCGTGAGATCGCAATCAAGGTCATCCGTCCCGCGGCGCTCGGAGCGAGCGCCGCGGAGCGTTTCATCCGCGAAGCGAAAGCATGCTCGCGCATCAATCACCCGAACATAGTCACCGTGTATGCAGCGGGGGATGACGGCGGCACCCCCTACCTCGCGATGGAGCTCCTCCGTGGAGAGAGCATGCGGAGCATCATCGCGCGAGGCCCCGTGCCGTGGGAACAGGCGGTCGAATGGACGGCCGGAATCCTCGATGCCCTCTCGCGGCTTCACGCGGAGGGCATCGTTCACCGCGATCTCAAGCCCGAAAATATCATCGTGACCGACAGCGGCACGGCGAAGCTCATGGATTTCGGGATCGCGCGCATCAGCGCGGGCGGAACGATTACCGTCGACGGGGCTACGCTCGGCACCGCGCACTACATGTCCCCCGAGCAGGTGCAGGGAAAGAAGGTCGATGCGCGAAGCGATCTCTTTTCGATGGCGAGCGTCCTCCACG
>DATCCP010000211.1:0-5308 GCA_036511215.1 Candidatus Krumholzibacteriaceae bacterium | reverse complement strand
TCGATGGACGATATCATCGGCTTCGGACCGCTGAAAGGATGACAAAAAAGAAGGATGGGCTGAAATCGACTCCGATTCCAACCCATCCTTTTGGAGTCCCGAAGGGATAAGGGTGCGATCTTGCTGCCTATTCTCCTTCGGCCTTACGCTGTCACGTCGAGCCTATCATTCACGATGGGGGTCCCCGAACCCTTCTAACCACTGCAACCGCGGGCTCAGATCAGGCACACGTGTCGCGTATTTGATTACCCTAGATATCAATAACCGTGCCATTACGGGGATCCGCGGGCTCAGCTACTAATGGCACGGCATAATCGCACATAGGGCCGGAATTTCACGCTCCTAACTGAATGCTAACAAACGAGTTGCAAACTGGTGCAGGTCCGAGATGTGATACGCAGATGCAAGCTCTGATGCCCGCATATCATAGCACGGCTTCCCCGGATGTTAATAAGAAATCTTTACTGTAGGGGGTTTTGAGTAAAAATAGTTTCCTTAGATAGAAACGATATGAACAGTGTTCGTTGAACCCTTTTCAGGGACTGGAATTCCGGCGGTGAGCACCACGCGCCCCCTGACGCCGGCCGCCTTCAGCTTCCTCTTCACGATGGGAAATATCGCGTCCGTCTCCTCGATGTGATCCACGAGGATCGCCTCGGTCCCCCAGAGGAGGGCCGCCTGGCGAATGACGGCCGGACTGCTCGTGAGGGCTACGATTCTCGCGGGGACGCACCGGTATCGCGCGATCAGCCTCGCCGTCCGGCCCGTGTGCGTGAGGCAGGCGATGGTGCAGGCCCCCATTTCCCGGGCCGTCTCGACGGCCGCCGCGCATACGGCCTCGACGCCGTCCTCTGTGCGCCACAAGCCCTCGATCGCGTCCCCCCCCACCAGTCCCCGCCGGTAGCGCTCGGCCTCCGCGATGATGCGATCCATCATCCGCACGCTCTCGACCGGATACCGGCCGGCCGCCGTCTCCTCCGAGAGCATGAGGGCGTCGGCGCCGTCGAGCGTGGCGTTGGCGACGTCGCTCGCCTCCGCGCGCGTCGGGCGCTCGGCGTTCACCATCGACTCGAGCATCTGCGTGGCGACGATGACGGGCCTCGCCCGCTCGCGGCAGCGGGCGATTATCTCTTTCTGGACCACCGGCACGCGCTCGGGCGGAATCTCGACCCCGAGGTCTCCGCGCGCCACCATGATCGCGTCCGACGCGTCGATAATCGCGTCGAGATGATCGAGCGCCTCCTGCACCTCGATCTTCGCGACGACAAGGGCGGACGATCCGCGTTTCCTGATAATGGCCTTCACGCGCCGAACGGCGGAGGCGTTCCTCACGAACGACACCGCCACGTAATCGACCCCCATCGCGAGGCCGAACTTCAGGTCGCCGAGGTCCTTCGCGCTCAGGGCGCCCTTCATGCGGAGGCGCGGAACGTTGAGCCCCTTGTGCGACGTGAGAACGCCGCCGTGCACGATCCGGCACTCGATATCCCGCCCGTGGACACGCTCCACCTCGAGATGGATAACGCCGTCGGCGAGGTAGATATCGTCGCCGCGCCTGACCCCGGAGGGCAGGGAGGCGTGCGTCACGCGCGCCTGCCGCTCGTTCCCGGTGACGTCCCTCGTCGTGAGGACAAACCGCTCGCCGTCGCGAAGCCGCGCCTGCCCCGAGCTCATCTCGCCGATCCGGATCTTCGGCCCCGCGAGATCCTGCATGATCGCGACGTCGCCGTCGAGCCGACGCAGCGTATCGAAGACGGCGCGGTGCTCCTCCCGCGTCCCGTGCGAGAAATTGAGCCGCGCGACGTTCATCCCCGCGGCGAGAAGCTTCCCGAGCGTCCTCGCGCTGCGGCACGCGGGCCCGATCGTGCAGACTATTTTTCCTCTCCGTTCCATGCGACACCTCCGATTCGGGGATTGTAGCGCCCGCGGACGGTAAATCAAGGGATTTGGTTGAAATCCCTCCGCCAATATGGTACCAATCTCATCTCGCAAAGACGGGGCGGCGATCGCAATGAGACCGAAGGTTCTGCAGGTCATCTATTCACTATACCGCGGCGGCGCGGAGCGAATCATCGCGGCGCAGATCCTTGGCACGGACCGGCGGAGCTTCGAGTACCTCGTCTGCTCGCTCACGGGGGGCGGCGACTTGGTCGACCAGATATCGAACGCGGGCGCGCACGTGTTCCTTCTCGGGAAACGGCGGCGCGGCGACGCAGCCGTCGTGACAAAGCTCGCGAACCTCATCCGCCGCGAGCGGGTCGATCTCCTCCACCTCCACAATTCGCCCGGCATGTTCTGGGGGACGCTCGCCCAGATCGCGAGCCGCACCGGCGCGCCGATCGTGCGCACCGAGCACCTCCCCTACCGCCCCGAGGTGTTGCCCCCGCTCTTCCGCTGGGCCTACCCGCGGTTCACGAAGCGCGCGAGCAGAGTCATCTGCGTCTCGGAACAGGTGCGGCAGTCGTTCGCCGGGCGCTTCCCCGAGCTCACCGGCAAATTCATCACGATTCCAAACGGCATCCGGCTGCAGGATTACGAAGCGCTCCCTCCGCGCGCGGAGTGCCGTGCGCAGTTCAACCTGCCCCCGGACGTCAAGCTCATCGGCACGGTCGGCCGCATGGTGCCCCAGAAGAACCACAAGCTTCTCATCGAGGCCCTCTCCCTCGTGCGCCAGACGGTCCCCGGCGTGCACCTCGCGATCGTCGGCGAGGGGGAGTTGCGCGACAGCCTCGCCGCCTACGCGGCGGACCTCGGCATGAGCGAATGCGTCTCGCTCATCAAGGAAACGCAGAAGATCGACTGTTTCTACGGCGCAATCGACATCCTGGCCCTGTCATCGGATATCGAAGGCATGCCGCTCACGCTCCTCGAGGCGCTCGCTTCGCTCGTCCCGACCGTCTCGACCGAGGTCGGAGGGATCCCCGAGATCATCGAGGACGGCAGGACCGGCCTCCTCGTGCCGAAAGGCTCGGCGCAGCTTTTGGCCAAGCGCATCATCGAGCTTCTGCAGAATCCATCCCGCGCCGCCGAGCTCGCGTCGAACGGGCGGAGGATGGCCCACGAGCGCTTTTCGGCGGAGAAGATGATCAAGGCCACCGAAGCTGTCTACGAAGAGGTGCTGGCGAAGGCCGCGCCGAAGCATTAGATTTCCTACCATGTTGAAACGCAAACTCGGCAGAACGGACATGAACGTATCGGTCGTCGGCTTCGGCGGAATCCCGATCCAGGGGGCTTCCTTCGAAGAGGCGGACCGCATCTTCGCGAGAGCGATCGAGAAGGGCGTCACATTCTTCGACACCGCCCGCGCCTACACCGACAGCGAGGAAAAGATGGGGCGCGCGCTCGCGGGCGCGCGCAAAGGGATCTACCTCGCGAGCAAGGCGCTCTCCCGCACCGCCCCGAAGCTCGCCGCGGAGATCGAGACGAGCCTCCGCAACCTCCGCACGGACACGATCGACCTCTACCAGCTCCACTCCGTCGGCTCGATCGCGGAGCTCGAGCGCGTGCTCGCGCCGGGAGGCGCCTACGACGCGCTCGTCGAGGCGCGCGCCGCGGGCAAGGTCCGATGGCTCGGGCTCACGGGGCATTCGCGCGAGGTCATTCTCAAGGGGATCGAGAGCGGGCGCTTCGACACGGTGCAGTTTCCCTTCAACCCGATCGAGACCGAGTGGGAGGAGGCCGTCATCCCCGCCGCGAAGAAGGCGGGCGTGGGCACGATCTGCATGAAGCCATTCGCGGGAGGGGCGATCCGCAGCCACGCGCTCGCGCTCCGCTACGAGCTCACGCGCGGCATGGACGTCGTCATACCGGGAATGGACAGGGTCGCCCAGGTCGAGGAGAACGCGTCCGTGGGGAAGAAACTCGTTCCGCCGAGCGAGGCCGAGCTCGTCGAGCTCCGCGCGGTGAAGGCGCAATGGGGCGAGAAGTTCTGCCGCCGCTGCGGCTACTGCATGCCGTGCCCGAACGGGCTCAACATTCCGTTTCTCTTCCTCATCGACGGCTACTACACCCGCTACGAGCTCAAGGACTGGGCGCTCGCGCGGCTCGCGGCGCTCGAGAAGAAGTTCACAGACTGCGCGGCGTGCGGGGAATGCCTCAAGAAGTGCCCGTACGGGCTCGCGATACCCGACATGATGAAGGACGCCTCGAAGCGCGTCATCTGATCGGCGGCGCGTTCGTCCTGTCGGCGTCGAGCTCCTCGAGCCGCTCCACCATCCGCTTCACGAGATCGGCCCCGTCCTGGGCGGGATCCTTGAGCCCCGCGAGGACGCCGAAGAATCTTCCGAACCGAAACACGATCTCGTCCCCCTGGAACGGATCGGTCGCGAGGCCCATCGTATACTCGTCGCCCATACCGTGCGACGTCGGCCGGTACGACTTCATCTGGGAGACGTACCACCGAAAGGTGTCCTGCGCGGCTGCGCTGTCGGGAAGAGTCGAGAGGTAGAGCCGACCCTCCTCACCGCCCACATGATAGGTGCCGACGAACGCCGCCGGAAAGCTCTCGCGCCCGAGGATGCCCTGCGTGAGGTACTTCGTGTCGTTCGGCACGAGCCCCTCCTCCGGGAATACGGTCGCCTCGGCGGGGAGCTCCTCTCCTTCCTCGATCTTCGCCGCGATCGAGCTTGCGAAGCTCTCGAGCGCCCGGTCGAGCCCCGCGCCCTTCTCGAATACCGCGACGCGCACGTAGAAGCGATTCTTCCAGAAGTTCATGGAATACTCGTCGGAGAACGCCTCGCTCCCGATCTTGTGGAGCGCGAGGCCGGGGCTTCGCATCTGCGCGTATATTCCGTAGGCCATGAGCGGGCTCTCGTGCTCGTAGATCTCGACCTTGAGCCCCTTGCCGTCCTTCGAGACGTAGTCCTGCATGAGCACCTGGCGGAATCTGAACGCGAGAAAATTCTCGGCGGAGCCGTCGATGTACTCCCAGAGGTTGTCCTCGGTGTAGGCGAGCGGCTCGCCGTCCGGCCTCCAGCCGTCGATCTCCGTCGCGGCGGGAAGGAGCTTCGCGAGATCGGTCGTCTCGCTCGCCGCGGCGGCCGCGCACAGCACCGCCGCCGCGGCGAGGAGGATTATCAATGCATTTCTCATACGATCACCTTCGTTTCCGTAGTAAGAGCCTTTCCCTCCACTGTAGCCATTAATCCGTACCGGCGCAAGAGGGGTTCCGATTAAAACTCTGGACTTCGAAACGGTGGAACCTATACTTCTTGCGAAAGGAGTCCGCATACATGAAGATACAACTCTCGGTCGTCTCGTTGATCGTTCTCCTCGCCGCGCTTTCGGCGCCGCTCCACGCCGAAGAATC
>DATCCP010000210.1:0-9491 GCA_036511215.1 Candidatus Krumholzibacteriaceae bacterium | reverse complement strand
GGGCTCGCCTTCGCGTCGGTGAAAAAGGTCCGCTCGTAGGGGAACCATTCCATCGCGAGATTCGTATATCCGGAAGGCCCCTTTTGCGATTGTGCAGAAGGGACTCGTATGATACTATTCGCGCCGCTTTGTATTTTTGTGTACATTACAGGGGAATGGTGATGAAGCGTACCGCAGCGACATTCTGTTTCGTCCTGTGCCTCGCGTCCGCCGCGCGGTCGATGCCGATCGGCAGGATCGAGGTGTCGGGGAATTTCTTCGTCTCCGAAAAACAGATTCTCCAGGTGTTCGGTCTCCGGCCGGGGGACGAGTACCGCGAGGACCGCACGTCGGACGGCGTCAAACGCCTCTTCCAGACCAAGCAATTCGCCGATCTCCGGGCAAGCCACCGGATCGAGGACGGCAAGGCCGTCGTCTCGCTCGTCGTCGAGGAGTACCCCCGGGTGAAGGAAGTGCGCATCCAGGGAAGCGACAAGTTGAAGCGCGAGGACATCCAAGCGAAGGTGTCGGTCAAGGAGGGCTACTTCGCGCGCCCGTCGCTCTTCACGCAGGACGTTTCCGCGATCCTCGCGCTTTACGCCGAGAAGGGCTACACGCAGGCGCGGGTGGATGTCAGGAAGTCGCCGGTCGGCAAGGAGCACACGATCGTCGTCTCCTACGTCATCACCGAGGGGCGCAAGATCAAGATACGGCACATCGATTTTCTCGGAAACGGCGCTCTCGAGAGCGCCGAAATCCGGAAGGGCATGGACAGCAAAGAGAACAAGTGGTGGCGGGGAGGGGATTTCAAGCCTGTCACCGTCGAGGAAGACCTCAAGAAAATCAAGGAACTCTACGGCACGCGCGGGTATCTCGACGCCGATGTCCGCGTCGAACGGGAGGAGAAGGTCAAGGGGGGCAAGGCGCTCGATCTCTATATCAGGGTCAAGGAGGGGAGACAGTACACGCTCGGAACGCTTACCTGGTCGGGAAACAAGGTCGTCACCGACGACGAGATAAAGAAATATGTGGTCCTCAAGGAAGGAGACCCCTTCGCTCTCGACCGCGTCGAGATGCTCCAGAGCCTCATCAACAGCCGCTACGCGGAGCAGGGGTACATCTGGAGCCGCGTCGTTCCCGAGCGGAAGATGCGGGGCCAGCGCATAGATCTCAGCCTCGCGATCGTCGAGAACAACCCCGCTTCGATCAAAGAGATCAGGATATCGGGGAACACGAAGACGTTCGAATCGGTCATCAGGCGCGAGATGACCGTATATCCCGGAGACAAGTTCAAGCTCACGAGGGTGCAGCGGAGCCTTCGCGACATCATCTCTCTCGGCTATTTCAACGGGGTGCCGAGGGTCAACACGGAGCCGGTGAACGAGCAGGGGGACATCAACCTCCTCATCGGCGTCGAGGAAAAAACGACCGGCAACTTCAAGATGGGCGCGGGATACTCCCAGCTCAACTCCCTGAGCGGCTTTTTCGGTGTTCAGGAAAACAATTTTCTCGGCAGGGGGAAGACGGTCTCGGTGGACTGGGAGTTCGGAAGATACCGCAAGAACATCAATGCCCAGTACACGGAGCCGTACCTTCTCGGCACGGACAACTCGCTGAGCGTCTCCATATATAACTGGATCCAGGATCGGGTCAGCCAGCAGTACTACACCGACCGCCGAAAGGGCTTTTCCGTCCAGATGGGGCGGCCGTTCCCGTGGCTCGACTATACGAAATCCTGGGCTAGCTACCGGTTCGAGCACGTCTCGCTCTCCGATTTTTCGTCGGATTACCCCGCCACGGGCGAGCTCCGCAGCACCAAGTGGCCGCTCCTCAAGAGCAGCATACTCTTCAGCTTCACCCGCAACTCCACCGACAACCCGACCCATCCGACGCTCGGCTCCGTCGCCTCGCTGAGCGCCGAGTTCGCCGGCGGGCTTCTCCAGGGCAACGTCAAGTACATGCGCTACATGGCGAATCTGTCCTGGTTCAGGAACATATTCTGGAAGCTGACGTTTCATTCCAATACGACGGCGGGAATCGTCGACGGCTACAGCAGCCCGTCCCAGGTGCAGGATTTCGAGAAGTTCCGCCTCGGCGGGAATCGCACGTATGCCCTTCGGGGGTATGATTTCTACGAGATCGTACCAGAGGGCAACGATCCCTATGTCGGCGGCAGGTTCATGACGACATACACGCAGGAGATCCTCTTCCCGTTCACCGACGCGGTGTACGGGCTCATGTTCTTCGACGCGGGGAACACGTGGAACTCCTTCGGGGACGCCGATCTCTTCAATCTCCGGCGCAGCGTGGGCCTCGGCGTGCGGATCGAGATGCCCGCGATCGGAAACCTCGGCTTCGACTACGGATACGGGTTCGACAAGGCGAACGGGCCCTCCTGGCAGCCCCACTTTACCTTCGGCACCTTCTTCTAAAAAATGGTTTCAATCGCGGGAAAAAGTACTATATTTGGAACCGATGATAATCGCTCGAAAGGAGGCATTTTGATGAAAAAGGTATCCTGCGCGGTCCTCGTGTGCTTCGTTCTCTCGCTTCTTCCGCTGAGCGTCCTGAGGGCCGAGGAGATCAAGCTCGGCTACATCGACACGGTGAAGATCTTCGCCCAGTTCAAGGAGACGGTCGACGCCGAGGCGGTCTACAAGAAAGAGGTCGACACCTGGAAGAAGAAGGCTTCGGATATGGAGGCGGAGCTCGCGAAGATGCGCGAGGAGATCCAGAGCCAAAGCCTGATGCTGAGCGAGGAAAAGCAGGCTGAAAAGAAACTGCAGTTCGACCAGAAGCTCAAGGAGTACAACCAGTTCATGAGCGACGTGTTCGGCGACAACGGCCAGGCCGCCAAAAGGAACAAGGAGCTCACGCAGCCGATCGTCGAGAAGATCAACGCCGTCATTGCGAAGATCGCGGAGGCGGAAGGCTATACGATCATATTCGACGCCGCCCAGGGCAACATCGTCTACGGGAAGAAGGCCCTCGATCTGACCGACCGGGTGATGCTGGAGCTCGAGAAGGAGATGCCGAAGAACCCTACTCCCTGAGGGTTTCGCACCGGCGGATTCACGCGATGGCGTCATACGCGCTTGAAGAGTTGGCCCGGCTCGTCGGTGGCGAGGTCATCGGTGCGCCGGATATCGTGATAACCGGCGTCGCCGGAATCAAGGAGGCGCGTGAAGGGGAGATAACGTTTCTCGCGAACTCAAAGTACGAATCCTACCTCGCGACGACGCGTGCATCGGCGGTCATCGCCGACCGCGACGGCGGCTCGCCGAAGCCGATCATCAAGGTTTCCAACCCGTACCTCGCGTTCCTGAAGGTCATGTCGCTCTTCTCGGCGGATTCCTCCGGGCGGCGCCGGCGGGGCATCCACCCGACGGCGATCATCGAGCCGAGCGCCGCGATCGGGACCGACGTATCGATCGGCGCCTGCTGCTATATCGGCGAACACGCGGTGCTCGGTGCGCGCACGACGGTTCTCCCCCTCGTATGCATATGCGACGACGCGAAGATCGGGGAGGACTGCTTCATCTATCCGCACGTCACCGTGCGGGAGCAATGCGAGATCGGCAACCGCGTCATACTTCATGCGGGCGTCGTCATCGGGAGCGACGGTTTCGGTTACGCGAAGGACGGCGAGTTGAACCGCAAGATCCCGCAAATCGGGATCGTCCGCATCGAGGACGACGTCGAGATCGGCGCGAACGCGGCGATCGACCGGGCCACGACGGATGTCACCCTTATCAAGCGCGGCGTCAAGATCGACAACCTCGTCCAGATCGCGCACAACGTCGTCGTCGGGGAGAATTCGATCCTCGCGGCGCAGGTCGGCGTTTCGGGAAGCACGCAGCTCGGCCGCAACGTCGTTCTCGCGGGTCAGGCGGGGCTCGTCGGACATATCCAGATCGGGGACAACGCGATGGTCGGGGCGCAGGGAGGGGTCACGAAATCCATACCCGCCAACACGAAGGTGTCGGGCTATCCAGCGCGCGAGCACGGCCTCGCCCGCAAGATATACGCGCTCATCGCGCGGCTTCCCGAGCTCTTCAGGGAGGTCGGCCGGCTCTCGAAACGAGTCGAGGCGCTCGAGAAAGGGAAGAACGTTGATCCGCCAGCAGAGGACGATTAAGAGCCCGTTCGCCTACGAGGGAACGGGGCTTCACACCGGGAAACGCGTGCGGACGGTTTTTCACCCGGCTCCGCCGTCTACCGGCATACGGTTCCGCCGGATCGATCTGTCGCCGGCGGTCGAGATACCGGCCAACGTCGATTTCATCAACGAAGGGGAAATACGCCGCAACACGACGCTCGCGCGTGGCGGCGTTCTCGTGCACACGGTCGAGCACATCCTCGCCTCGGCCTCGGGGCTGCAGATCGACAACATGATCGTCGACATCGATTCCGACGAGCCGCCGGAGCCGCGCGACGGGAGCTGCGCCCCGTTCGTCGAGGCGCTCCAGAAGGTGGGGTTCGAGAACCAGGGTGTGCCCGTGCGGTTTCTCAAGATCACAACGCCGGTCGTTTTCAGCGAGGACGGCATCGAGCTCTATGCGCTCCCCTATAACGGCTTCAAGGTGAGCTTCACGATCGACTACAAGAATCCGCACATCGGCATCCAGTACGCCTCGTTCGACCTCTCGCCGGAGCTCTTCGTAAAGGAGATCGCTCCCGCGCGTACGTTCGTCCTCTGGTCGGACGTCGAGATCCTCAGGTCCCAGGGGCTCATAAAGGGGGGGAGCCTCGACAACGCGATCGCCGTCGACGCGGAAGGGATCGTTAACAAGGAGCCGCTCAGGTTCGAGAACGAGTTTGTCCGCCACAAGATGCTCGATCTTCTGGGGGACCTCACGCTCGTCGGCGCGCCGGTCGAGGGGCATATCATTGCGATACGATCGGGACACCGGTTCAACCTCATGTTTGCGCGGCTCCTTGCCCGGGAGCTCAGGAACCGCGAGAAGAACGCCCTCGTCGGGGAACATGGCTTCTGGGACATCAATGCGATTCAGAAGATCATGCCCCACCGGTATCCGTTCCTGCTCGTCGACCGGATCCTGACCCTCGAGGACAAGAAGCGCGTCGTCGGCATAAAGAACGTCACGATCAACGAGCCCTTCTTCGCCGGTCATTTTCCGGGCCACCCGATCATGCCCGCCGTGCTGATCATCGAGGCGATGGCGCAGGTGGGGGGGATCCTGCTCCTCTCGAGCGTCGACACGCCGGAGAGATACCTCGTCTATTTCATCGGAATCGACAAGGCCAAGTTCCGCAGGCCCGTCGGCCCCGGCGATCAGATTCGCTTCGAGCTCGAGATGATTTCGCTCCGCAAGCGGTTCTTCAAGATGAAGGGGATCGCGTACGTCGACGGCCAGCCCGTCGCGGAGGCGGAGCTTTTCGCCACGATCATCGATCGCTGACGGAGCACTCATGTCGCAAGATATCCATCCGACTGCAATCATCCACCCGGGCGCCCGGCTCGGCGAGAACGTCTCCGTCGGGCCGTATTCGATCATCGGCGCCGCGGTCGTTATCGGCGACGGCTGCCGGATCGCGAGCGGCGTGCTCATCGACGGGGAGACGACCCTCGGAAAGGACAACAGGGTATTCCATGGGGCCGTGATCGGGAACGTTTGCCAGGATCTCAAGTATCACGGGGAGCGCACCTTCGTGCGGATCGGGGACGGCACGACGATCCGCGAGTTCGTGACGGTGAACAGCGCGACGGGGGAAGGGGAGAGCACGGTCGTCGGGAGCAACGTCCTGCTCATGGCCTATGTGCATATCGCCCACAACTGCATCATCGGCGACAACGTTATCCTCGCGAACGCGGTGAACCTCGCCGGGCACGTTCACGTGCACGATTTCGCCTCTATCGGAGGCGTCACGCCGGTGCATCAGTTCGTCGAGATCGGGAAGCATGCGTTCATCGGCGGGGGGAGCAGGATCCCGCAGGACGTGCCGCCGTTCATCAAGGTCGCGGGGAATCCGGCCCGCGTCGCGGGTCTCAACGTGGTCGGTCTCACGAGACGCGGATTCACCGCCGAGCAGCGTTCGCTCCTCAAGAAGGCGTACGTGTTGCTGTTCCGAAGCGGCCTCAACGTCTCACAGGCCCTTGAGAGGATCGACGCGGAGCTTCCCCGGACGGACGAGATATCGATGCTCGTTGATTTCATTCGCGCCTCCAAGCGGGGGATTATCAGGTAACATAGATTCCTGTCGCCGAACAGGGAGGTCCCGTGGAAACGAAACACCGCAGGATACGAGCAGGAGTGATCGGCACGGGACGCCTCGGCCGCGAGCACGCGCGCCTCTATACGTCACTCGGCGACGTCGATGGAGTGCGCGTCTACGACCGCGACGCGTCTCGCGCCGCGGCCGTCGCGGCGGAGCACGGCGCCCTTCCCTGCGGGACGATCGAGGAGCTCCTCACCGCCTGTGACGCGGTCAGCATCTGCACGCCGGCGACGCACCACCACGCCGCCGCGGCGGCGGCGTTCGAGGCGGGTGTCCACGTTCTCGTCGAAAAGCCGATCGCGTCGGACACCGCGTCCGCGCGCGATATGATCGAGCGCGCCCGCTCGCGTGGATGCGTTCTCCAGGTGGGCCATATCGAGCGGTTCAACGGCGCCTTCGAGGCGGCCCGGGGGCTTCTGAGGCACCCCCGGTTCATCGAGTCGCACCGCCTCGGTACGTTCAGCCCGCGCGGCATCGACGTATCCGTCGTGCAGGACCTCATGATTCACGATATCGATCTCATTCTGACGGTGCTCGCGGGGGATCCGATCGCGGAGCTGAGGGCCTCGGGGGCGGGAGTTTTCACCGGCGCGCCGGACATCGTGAACGCGCGCATCGAATTCGCGGGGGGCTGCGTCGCGAACGTCACGGCGAGCCGTATCTCGCGTGAGCCCCTTCGCAAAATTCGCTTCTTCGAAGAGAACCGCTACGTCTCCGTCGATCTCAGGGAGAAGAGCGTCGAGGCGTTCGAGAAGGCCGCCCTCCCGGACTTCTCCGGGGGCACGCTCGACCCCGAGCGCCTCATTCGCAGAATAGTGGTCGAGATCGACGGAACCGAGCCGCTTCGCAAGGAGATTCTCTCCTTTCTCGCCGCCGTGCGAGGGGAGGCGGCGCCCGCGGTGACCGCCGAGGAGGGTTTCGAGGCGCTTCGCGTCGCGGAGCGCGTGCTCGAGAGCATCGCGAGGAGATGACACCCGCATTGACACGAACGTTCCTCGTCACCTGCGGCGAAACGAGCGGCGAGCAGCACGCAGCCCGGCTCGTGCGAGAGCTCAAGGCGCTCGATCCTTCATGCAGAGTGCTCGCGCTCGGCGGAGAGGCGCTCGAGGCCGCGGGGGCGGAGATCATCTTCGCGCTCGAACGTTACGCGGTCATGGGTTTCGCCGAGGTTATCGCCAAGCTGCCCCGTTTTGTCGCGCTCGAGCGATCGCTTCGCCGCCTCCTCGCGGGGGGAGGGATCGATCTCTTCATTCCCGTCGACTACCCTGGCCTCAACCTGCGCCTGGCCTCTCATGCGAAGGCCGCCGGCGTGAGGGTTCTCTATTTCATCAGCCCCCAGGTGTGGGCGTGGGGCGCCTGGCGGGTGCGGCGAATGAAGCGCTCCGTCGATCTCATGGCTGTGATTCTTCCCTTCGAGACGGATCTCTACCGCCGCTCGGGTATCCCCGTCGTTTTCTCGGGGCACCCCATGCTGGAGGAGATCGAAACGCCGCCGCGTCCCAAAGAGGCTCCCGGGCCGGAAGCGCCCTTCACGGTGCTGCTCTTTCCCGGAAGCAGGCGGCAGGAGTTCGACCGGATGTTCCCCGTGCTTTGCGAAGCGGCGCGCCGCATCAGGGAGAGGTTCCCAAAGGCCGCCTTCTCGGCCGGCCTCGCCCCGCTCATCCCGGATGATGCTGCGCGTGTTCCGCGGGACATGGAGGCCTTCGTCCGAACGACGAGGAACGGGGTCGGGGGGCTGAGCGCCGCTTCTCTCGTGCTCGCCGCATCGGGCACGGTAACCCTTCAGTGCGCGCTCTCCGGGACTCCGATGGTCGTATCGTACCGGACCTCCGCCGTGAGCTACGCGATCGGGAAGTCCCTCGTGAAGATCCCGTGGATCGCCATGCCGAACGTCCTCGGCCGCCGCCGCATCGTGCCGGAGCTCATCCAGTCCGATGCCACGCCGGAGCGCATCGCGAACGAGGCGGTCTCGATTCTCGGCGACCCCGCGCGCTACCGGACGATGTCCGCCGATCTCATCTCCCTCAGAAGCCTGCTCGAAGGCCCTGGGGGAGTCAACCGCATCGCCGCGATCGCCCTGCGGATGGCGGCTGGTGAGAATGCCGCGGATATCGCGCGCTCCTTGAACGAAGGGCCGGCGTCTCGCACCGATCAAAGGCTTGGCGGCGTATGAGAATTCGCGTTCATCCCGGTGTGGGGAGCTTCCTCGGCTGGCTCGTCGTTCGCCTCCTCGGGATCACGTGGCGGGTCGAGTGGCGCAACCTCGACAACCTCGAGAAGGCGCGCTCGCTTGCGAAGCAGGGTGTCGTCTCGTTCTGGCACGGACGACTTATCGTCATTGTTTACACCCACCGGACATGGGGAATCTCCGTGCTCGCGTCCGAGCACCCGGACGGAGACCTCATGGGGAAAGTGGTCGCACGACTCGGCTGGAGGCCCGTGAAAGGTTCGACGACCCGGCGCGGCGCGGCCGGGTTCAGGGAGCTCGCCGCGGTTCTGAGAGCAGGTGGCGACGCGGGTCTCACGATCGACGGGCCCAAGGGTCCGCGCGGAGTCGCCCAGCAGGGGGCGACCGAGCTCTGCAGGATGACCGGCTCGGTGGTTATTCCTGTCACGAATTCCGCCCGGCCTCGAAGGACTTTCGGCACGTGGGACCGGTTCCAGATCCCGGGCCCCTTCGCGAAGGTCGTCGTCGCCTATGGAGAGCCCTTCGTCGTGCCCTTCGAATCGGACCCGGAAGGGCGCGAGCGGTACCGGCTCCGGCTCGCGCGTACGCTGGACGAGCTCACCACGGAGCTCGACCGGAACCTCGGATACGAGGGATCGGACGTGTGGCCCCATGATGAAGATCGTTGAGCGATACCCGGTGCGTCTGAGGATATTCGAGGGCGCCGGGGTCTGGGCGCTCCTCTATCCGGCGAGGCTCGTGTTCGCCGCTGTCTACCGGCTCTGGCTCGCCGCCGCCGGGGGACGGACGGCGGGCCCCGGGGTCTCCCCCTTTTCGGGGCCGCTTGAGAGCGCTCCCGGCCGGCCCGTCGTCGTTTCCGTCGGGAATCTCGAGGTGGGGGGAGGGGGCAAGACGCCGTGCGCGCTTCGGATCGCCCGGGGGATCATCGAGCTCGGCGGCCTTCCCGTCGTCGTTTCGCGGGGCTACGGAGGAGTCGCCGAGCGTCGCGGGCCGTGCGTCGTTCCCGCCGGCCGCGAGCTGCGCGGCGGGAGCGGCGGGGGATTTCTGATCGATGAGGAGCTCCTCGCATCTTCGTCCTCGGCCT
>DATCCP010000209.1:0-8823 GCA_036511215.1 Candidatus Krumholzibacteriaceae bacterium | reverse complement strand
CGCTGCGACGACGGCGAGTGTCCTTCGCATCATGAACCTCCTACTTGTGGATAATCTGGCAGCCGCGGCTCCCCCTCGTTTGCCAAAAGTATTTTAGCACACGGGAGGGGTGACGTCAATCAAAACAGGTCGTCTCGATCGGTGATGGGCGGGACCGTTTTTTCCTATTACAAAAACCTGTTTTCCGATTGACTCAGACTGCCAACTTCTGTATTTCTAACAAGAAGTTTCTGAATACGTCTCCGTTGGGGACGCCAGTTTTCGGTTTTGCGGAGGGTCGATGGCGCGTCTTTTTGTCCCCGGTTTCCGGCATGGTTCCCGGAGCACAAGGAGCGGATCATGAAGGGTGCACTGGAAAAAGCAGTTTGCGGTTTCGTGGGTCTTGCCGTTATTGTCTCGGTCATGTGCAGCGCTCACGTACAGGCCGGCGAGCTTCCCTGGATGAAGGGTTCGATCGCGAAGCTCGAAGGATCGCTCGTCGTGAAGTACGGTGACGGCGCACGGGCGAACGCGCGTCGGGGCATGGAGCAGGTGGCGGAGTTCTGGCGCTCCGAGGACGGGGACGCGGCCGCCTTCGAGGAGTTCGTGCTCGCGAATTTCGCCGGAGAGTCCGGGACGCGCGACGAGATGTTCAACCGTTTCGAGGGACTCCTCGACAAGCTCGACGGACACATGCACGAGATGGGTCTCGCGCTCCGGTGGCAGACGGATCTCGACATCGGGCCGGTGCTCCCCGTCGACGAGATGTTCGCGGGATACGACCCGGCGGCACATGTGCTCGACGATTTCTTCCAGAACAAGATCGCGTTCGTCGTTCTCCTCAATTTCCCGCTTACGACTCTCGAACAGCGCCTCACGGATGGCGCGCAGTGGTCGAGGAGGCAGTGGGCGGAGGCCCGGCTCGCCG
Organism: Candidatus Krumholzibacteriaceae bacterium; assembly: GCA_036511215.1. GTDB lineage: Bacteria > Krumholzibacteriota > Krumholzibacteriia > Krumholzibacteriales > Krumholzibacteriaceae > SSS58A. Next base: position 7,916 of record DATCCP010000209.1, on the reverse strand, counting down.
AGCGGTTCTCGAAGCGGATTCCGTCCGAAGTCAATCTGGCCGTCGCGAAGGTGTCCTCGGACGCCGACCGGTACATATCGGGATACAACATCTGGATGCACCATCTCGTCGACGCGAAGGGACAACGCCTCTTCCCGGCGAAGATGCGGCTCCTGTCGCACTGGAACCTGCGCGACGAGCTCAAGGCCGACTATCAGGACAAGAAGGACGGAATCGCCAAGCAGCGCATGATCCGCCAGGTGATGGAGCGGATCATCACGCAGACGATTCCGGCGGTCGTCGTGGACAATCCGACCGTCGACTGGAATCCCTATACGAACGTGGTGAAGCCCGCGGCGGAGAAGGACTGGGATGGAGATCTCGCGGTTCCCCGCGAGGTCGCGAACGTCCCCGAGCCGGACACGCGTTATGCGATGCTCCTCGGCACGTTCAAGGCCTCGAGGATGGTGGATCCCTATTCGCCGACCGCCCCGACCCTCATTGCGAGGCGCTTCGACGAGGACCGCGAGATTCCGGAGGCGCGCGTGCGGGCCATGCTCGTCCAGGTCGTATCGTCCCCCCTCGTTCCGAAGGTGGCGCAGCTCATCGAGTCGCGGCTCGGCCGCAAGCTCGAGCCGTACGATATCTGGTACAACGGATTCCGCTCGAAGGGCGCCTACTCGCAACAGGAGCTCGACAAGATCGTTTCGCAGAAATACCCGTCTCCCGAGGCGTTCGAGAATGACATTCCGAACATGCTCATGAAGCTCGGATTCCCGAAAGAGCGCGGCGTGTACATCGCGCAGTACATCACGGTCGATCCGGCGCGCGGGTCGGGGCATGCGTCGGGAGCCGCCATGCGGGGCGCCAAGGCGCACCTGCGCACGCGCGTCGGAAAGGGCGGGATGGATTACAAGGGATTCAACATCGCGGTGCACGAGCTCGGCCACAACGTCGAGCAGACGCTTTCCCTGAACGACGTCGATCATACGTTGCTCGCGGGGGTGCCGAACACCGCCTTCACGGAGGCGTTCGCCTTCGTTTTCCAGGGGCACGATCTCGATCTCCTCGGGCTCGAGCCGAAACGCGACGAGCGCGCGAGCGCGCTCAAGGTGCTGGATGAGTTCTGGGGAGCGTACGAGATCGCGGGCGTCTCCCTCGTCGACATGGGGGTCTGGCACTGGATGTACGATCATCCTGATGCGACCCCGGCGGAGCTCAAGGATGCGGTTATCCGCATCGCGAGAGAAACGTGGAACGCATACTACGCCCCGGTGTTCAAGTCGAAGGATGTCATTCTGCTCGGTGTCTACTCGCACATGATCGATTCGTTCCTGTATCTTCCCGATTATCCGATGGGAAGTTTCATCGCGAACCAGATCGAGGCGCAGATGGATAAGGCAGGCGCGATCGGACCCGAGTTCGAGCGCATGGCGACGTTCGGGCGCGTGGCGCCGGATCTCTGGATGAAGAATGCGACGGGTACGCCGGTCGGAGCGGAGGCGCTGCTCGGGGCCGCGGGGAACGCGCTCACGGTCATCAAGGCAGGGGGTGCCAAGTAGCGGTATGGGCACACACACCCAACGAAGAATACTCGTCACCGGCGCGCTCGGGCAGATCGGCTCGGAGCTCGCGCTCGGCCTCAAGGATCGCTACGGGGCCGACAACGTCATCGCGACGGATATCCAGCCGGATACGCGGAAGAAGCTGTCGAGTGCGGTGCCGTTCGCGCTCCTCGACGTGCTGGCGCCCGAGGCGGTCAATACAATCGTTCAGAAGTACCGGGTCGACACGATCTACCATCTGGCGGCGCTCCTTTCCGCCGTCGCGGAGAAGAGACCGCGCGAGGGATGGGATATCAACATGGGCGGGCTCCTCAACGTTCTGGATGCTGCCCGCTCGAACAAGTGCAGCATGTTCTTTCCGAGCTCGATCGGGGCTTTCGGGCCCTCGACGCCGCTCGACGGCACGCCTCAGGACACGATCCAGAGGCCCGAGTCGATGTACGGAGTGACGAAGGTGGCCGGGGAGCTCCTCTGCGATTACTATTTCAAACGGTTCGGTATCGATACGCGGGGAGTTCGTTTTCCGGGCATTATCTCGAACGGCACGCTCCCGGGCGGGGGCACCACCGACTACGCGGTCGAGATCTTCTATGCCGCGATCAAGGAAAAGAAATACACGTGCTTCCTGAAGCAGGGCACGTCCCTCGACATGATGTATATGCCGGACGCCATCAAGGCGGCGGTCAACGTCATGGAGGCCGATCCGGCGAGGCTCAAGCACCGCAATTCCTTCAACGTCACGGCGATGCACTTCGCTCCCGAGATGCTCGCGGCGGAGATCCGGAAACATATACCGGATTTCACGATGGACTACCGGGTCGATCCGATGCGCCAGCGGATCGCCGATTCCTGGCCGAACTACATGGATGACGGCGCCGCGCGGGAAGAGTGGGGCTGGATGCCGGACTACGATCTTGCGGCGATGACCGCCGATATGATCCGCGTTCTGCGGCGGAGGCACGAGCAGGGGCTGCTGTAAAGGAGCCGAGGTGAGAGACTGATGTATACGGAAACCGTTCGGAATGGAATACAGGAGACGCTCAAGGAGATCGAGGCCGCCGGGCTCTACAAGCTCGAGCGGGTCATCATCACCGAGCAGGGACCCGAGATCAAGGTGCAATCGGGGCAGGAGGTGCTCAACTTCTGCGCCAACAACTATCTCGGCCTCGCGAACAACAAGGAGCTCATCGAAGCGGCGTGCGAAGCGATGCGGACCCGGGGCTTAGGCCTCGCGTCGGTGCGGTTCATCTGCGGGACGCAGGATCTCCACAAGAAGCTCGAGCGCGCGGTCGCCGAGTTCTTCGGAACGGATGACACGATTCTCTATACGTCCTGTTTCGACGCGAACGGCGGCCTCTTCGAAGTGCTTCTCGGCGAGGAGGACGCGATCGTCTCGGATGAGCTCAATCACGCCTCGATCATCGACGGCGTCAGGTTGTGCAAGGCCAAACGGTACCGCTACCGGAACAACGACATGGGCGACCTCCGGGCCAAACTGGACGAGGCGAAGGGAGCGCTGGCGAAACGGATCATGATCGCGACGGACGGCGTGTTCTCCATGGACGGTATCGTGGCGCGCGTCGATCAGATCTGCGACGTCGCGGAGGAGTACGGCGCTCTCGTTATGGTCGACGATTCGCACGCGACGGGATTCTTCGGACCGACCGGGCGGGGGAGCGTGGAGCATTGCGGCGCCCTGGGCCGCGTCGACATCATAACGTCCACCCTCGGCAAGGCACTCGGGGGCGCCTCGGGGGGCTTCACGACGGGGCGCCGCGAGATCATCGATCTCCTGCGCCAGCGCTCCCGGCCGTACCTGTTCTCAAATACGATGGCGCCCGCGCTCGTCGCGGCCTCGATCAAGGTTCTCGATATCGTGTCGAGAACGGGGGAGCTCAGGGAGCGCCTTGCGAAGAACACGAAGTACTTCAGGGAGAAGATGACTGCGGCCGGGTTCAAGATCGTTCCGAGCGTGCACCCGATCGTGCCGGTCATGCTCGGGGACGCGAAGCTCGCGCAGACGATGGCCGCGCGGCTCCTCGTCGAGGGCATCTACGTCATCGGATTCTTCTATCCCGTCGTGCCGAAGGGCGCCGCGCGCATCCGCACGCAGATATCGGCGGCGCACACGAAGGATCACCTGGACAAGGCGATCACGGCGTTCATCAAAGTCGGGAAAGACCTCGGTGTGATCTCCTGAGGCGCGGGGGACGATCGGTGATACTTGGACGTTCGCAACAAGGAGGTCGGCGTTGAAAAGATCCGTATGTGTTCTGATGGTGCTCTTCGCGATCCTGTTCGCGTTTACCGCTGCATCGGCGGCTCCGGCGAAGGACAAGGTTCCGTGCACCGTCTGTGGCTATTTGGTCGACAAGGACAAGGCCATGACCGCGCAGTACGAGGGCACGACGTACTACTTCTGCGAAGCGGGGTGCAAGGCGTACTTTCTGCAGAATCCCGCTCCTTTCGTTGCCGGCGATGACATGGATCCTGTCTGCGGCATGAAAATCAAGAAGACGGGCTCGGTCGAAACGGTCCACAACGGACGCCAGATACATTTCTGTTCGCAGGAGTGCAGGGACAAGTACCTTGCGAACCCCTCGGAATACGAGATCAACTTCGACGTCGTATCGAACGAGGTAAAGCCGCAGAAGGACATGAAATTCACGACGACCCTGGACGGCCGGCCATACTATTTTCTGAGCGCCGAAAACAAGGCGGCCTTCGACAAGAACCCGGACGCCTACGTGTACGCGGAATGCCCCGTGACCGGGAAGGTGTTTCTGCGCAAGGACGCCGGCGCCAGGACCGTGCACGACGGCGCGACGTACTACTTCTGCTGCAAGGGCTGCGAGGCGCAATTCAAGAAGGATCCGAAGAAATACGCGGGCCCGGCAAAGGGGACGGGTGAGGGCTGCACTCATGAGAAGGGCGCAGGCGCCATGAAGGAGGGCACGGGGGGAACGGCGGAAGCAGGCTGCTCCGCGAAGAAGACCGGGGCGTGTCCGATGGCCAAGGAGTGCAAGAAATCATAAGCTCCGCGAGGCCCGCCCGAGGGGCGTCGCGGCACGCGTTCGAGAGTCTGAAACAATACTGTCTTTGCATGGGATTTTCGGTCGGAATCATAGGTCTTCCGAACGTCGGCAAGTCCACGCTCATCAACGCCCTCTGCCATGCGGGGGCGCAGGCCTCGAACTATCCGTTTTGCACGATCGACAAGAACCAGGGGACCGTCCCCGTGCCCGACGACCGCCTCGACAAGCTCGCCGAAATCCTCAAGCCCCGGGAAGTCATTCCGACGACCGTCACCTTCATCGACATCGCGGGTCTCGTGAAGGGCGCGCACCGGGGGGAGGGTCTCGGGAACAAGTTCCTCCATCACGTTCGCGAAGCGAGCGTCCTCGCGCACGTGCTGCGCTGCTTCAAGGAAGACGACGTGAGTCACGTCTACGGGACCGTGGACCCGCTGCTCGACATCGAGATCGTGGAGACGGAGCTCCTCCTCGCCGACGTCGATCGCGTCGAGCGGTGGCTCGAGAAGGAGCGCACCCGGTCGAAGGCGCTCAAGAAGGAGGAGCGCACGGAGCTCGACTTCCTCGAAGGCGTTCATGCGGCGCTCGAGCGTGGAGAACGCGTCCGGCCCGATGCGGTGAGCGCGCCGATGAAGCCGCTCTTCGAGGAGCTTCAGCTTCTCACCGTGAAGCCGCGGATCGTCGTTCTCAACACGGGCTACGAGGATCCGGCGGGGCGCGGGGCCGAGTGCGCGAAGGTCATCGAGAGATTCGGCGAGAGGAACACGTTCGTCGTTTCGGCGAAGCTCGAGGATGAGCTCGATGCCCTGGGCGAGGAGGAACGTTCGCAGTTCGTCAAGGAGCTCGGCGTGGACGAGCGCGCGAAGCGGAGATTCATCGAGAAATGCCACGATCTCCTCGGCCTCATCCGCTACTACACGACGGCTCATGACAAGCTTCAGGCGTGGTCGATCCCGGCAGGCACCGCCGCTCCGCAGGCCGCGGGGAAGATCCATACCGACATGGAGCGGGGATTCATCAAGGCCGAGGTCATAAGCTACGAACACCTCGTCCAGTACGGCTCGAAGGCGGCGGTTCACACGCACGGCTATCTGAGAACCGAGGGGCACGACTACATCATCAGGGACGGGGACGTAGTTCATTTTCATTTCAATCCGTGACGAAGGAATGCGCTCGTCGGTTGCGCGCGCGCGAACGCGAGGGGTCGGCGTGTCTTTGAGGGGACATGAAACGATAGATCACACGGCGGATATGGGGATCCGCGGTTGGGGAAGAACGCCCGCGGAGGCGTTCGAGGAAACCGCCGCGGCCATGTTCGAGATCATCGTGAACGCCGAGAGGCTCGCGCCGTCGCGGCAGATCGGAATCTCGCGCGAGGGAGACGATCTCGCCGGGCTCCTCGTCGAGTTCCTCAATGGTTGTATTTCGGAGGCTGACGTCTCGGGCACGGTTCTCATCGACGTATCCATCGGCGCGCTCGGCGAACGAAGCGGGAGATGGTACGTCGAAGCGACCGCGCTCGGCGTTCCTGTCGCCGATGCTCGCGGCAGGCTTCTCGTCGAGGTCAAGGCCGCGACCTGCTACGGCGCCTCTGTGCTCGAACGGGGGCCGGACGCGTGGGTGGCCCGCTGCGTGGTTGATCTGTGAATGAGGGCGAAAGGAGGCGCAGGGTGGCGCGAGTCGAGCTGAAAAAGGTGCACGACTACCTCTGGGAGATCCCGAAATCGGGGGAGATGAACGTCCCGGGGCGGATATACGCCGACCAGGCGTCGATCGACTTTCTCGTCGCCGAGGAAAAGAGCAAGGAATGGGACGCCCTCCTCCAGGTGCGAAACGTCGCGTGCCTTCCGGGCATCCAGAAGGCGTCGCTCGCGATGGCCGATATTCATCCGGGGTACGGATTTCCGATCGGCGGGGTCGGCGCATTCGATCTCGACACGGGCGTCGTCACGATCGCGGGCGTCGGGTTCGACATCAACTGCGGAGTGCGCACGATGGTCGTGGGAGTCACGCGGGAAGAGGCCGAGAAGCATAAGGAAGAGCTCGCCGATGCGCTGTTCCGGATCGTCCCCGCCGGGATCGGGTCGACCGGATCCCTGAACCTCACGATGAAGGAGATCGACGAGGTTCTCCTGCGCGGGGCCCCGTTCGTAGTCGAACGCGGCTACGAATCCGCCGAGGATCTCGCGTTCGTCGAAGAGGGGGGAGCCGTCGAGGGCGCGGACCCTTCGTGCGTGAGCGCCAGGGCGAAGGAGCGCCAGTTCAAGCAGATCGGCACGCTGGGTTCGGGGAACCATTACCTCGAGGTGCAGTACGTCGAGACCGTCTACGACGAGAAGGCGGCGGCGGCGTACGGGGTCGCGCGGGGAACGGTCGTCGTGAGCATTCACACGGGAAGCCGGGCACTCGGGCATCAGATCGGCATGGACTATCAGTCCGTTCTGCAGCGCGCGAGCGAGAAATACAAGATTCCGGTTCGCGAGACCGAGCTCGTCGCCGCTCCCATCAGGAGCCCCGAGGGTGAGCGGTACATCGCGGCGGTCAAGGCGGGGATCAACTGCGCCTTCGCCAACCGGCAGGCAATCGCTCACCTCGTGCGCAAGGCGTTCAAGAGCGTTTTCGGCCTGAGCGGTCGCGACGTGAGGACCCTCTACGAGGTCGGCCATAACAACCTCAAGTTCGAGCGCCACATGGTGAACGGCGTCGAGAAGGAACTCCTCGTTCACCGCAAGGGCGCGACGAGGGCCTTCGGCCCCGGGAGCGCAGGCGTTCCCGATCGCTACCGTGCCGTCGGGCAGCCCGTGCTCGTCGGCGGAACGATGGGAACGAGCTCATATATCCTCGTCGGGACCGAGCGGGGAATGGAGGAGACATTCGGGAGCGCCGTTCACGGGGCGGGCAGACGCAAATCACGGAAGCAGGCGCTCAGGGAATACCGCGGTGAGGCGATCATCAAGAAGCTCGCCGCACAGGGCGTCGCCGTCCGCGTTCACAGCAAACCGGGGGTCGCGGAGGAGGCGCCGGGCGCCTACAAGGACGTCGATAACGTCGTCGCGATAATGGAGGGAGCCGGCATCAACCGGCGCGTCGTTCGCCTCAAGCCGATTGCGTGCGTGAAAGGCTGACGCCGCGGATGCCTCAGCCCGGGGGCCCGCGAAGGCCTGCGCGCTAGTTCGAGGCCGCCTTGCCGTCGGACTCTTCCCGCTTCCAGCCTTCCGCCCATGCAGGGTCCGCGTACGTGCGGTACTCCTGCGCGTAACGGTCGAGGTTGGGAGCGAATTCGTTGATGATCTCCTCGGCGCCTTCGCAGGTCGGCCGCGCGTTGAACTCCCGCACGACC
>DATCCP010000208.1:0-3501 GCA_036511215.1 Candidatus Krumholzibacteriaceae bacterium | reverse complement strand
ATATGATCCCCTGCCCCACGTCCCGTTTCTGATCGATGTTCCAGACCCGGAGCGTGTCATCCGCGAAGCCGAGCGAGTAAACGAGCATCGCGAGCGAATCGCGATCCTTGATGTAGTAGATCCACTGTTCGCTGGGGGACGTTCTCGTCAGGACGTATACATTGGGAATGCCCCACGAGGCGACGACCTCATGCGCGCTCATCCCCCGCACGATTTCGCCGTTCCTGATGCAGTCGTTGTGCGCGCCGTCAGGATGAAGTCTGATGTACTCTGTACGGGCGACGGCGGGTGTCAGATTCGCCCGTTCGACGGTCGAGACGCACGAACAGCCGTACGAGGTCGCGAGGAGCGCCATGGCGGAGAGGATCAGCATGAATCTCATGGCTGCAAGCCTCCTTGCGCTGCGGAATGGTATCGGTTCGGTTTCCAGATTGAATAAGCGCCGCGCCAAAAAAATGCCACGACGCTCCCGCCCGTGGCATACGTTTCTTCCGGGACTGAATCTCCGGGCGTTCCGGCATCACGGGATACCTCCCATGATAACACCGACCCTCACAGGGTAGTATAGCCCGATTCGGTAATCTGTCAACGGGATGGGCCGGCGGAGGCGCGTTCCCTGTAGAGGGTGAGAACGACACCCGCGAGATCCCACGAACCCGCGGGGGCGCCCCGGCGCAGCAGGGCCCCCCTGAGAATGTCCCCGGGATCCTTGTCCCAATTCCTGCTGCGAAGGTGCCAGATTCTCGCGTGCGATGCGAAATAGCCCGCGACCGCCGCGTCGACACCCCCCTCCCCGAGGCGCGCCGGCTCGATGAACGGAGTCGCGTTCGACCCTCCGTAGTAGTGGGCGAATACCGCCTCGACGCCCGGGGCGAGTACGAGATCCCCCTTCGCTTCCCCCCCCATGACGATGGCCGCGGCGCCCCGAACGTCCTCCCGCGCATATTCCGGATTGAAGTGGTAGTTCACGTCGGAAACGATCATGAGTCCGCACGCGGCCGCGGCGACGAGGATACGCGCCGGCCTTCCCGACGGGAGGCCGTGGATGACGAGCGCCACGTACAAGGGGAACGCGCACATGAGGTAGCGGACGTTGAACACCTTGACGTTGAACGCGGTGATGACGGTGACCGACGCAATCGAGACGAGAATCACGGAAAGAAAGAACCAGAGGCGGCCGGTGCGAGCCGACCGTATAATCCCGGATATGAGGAGACCTCCGAAGACGACGAGCGTCGAGACAAGCGCCACGGCATGGCGCTCGATCAGCGCGAGGACCGGCGCACCGATATGGAGCTCGCGCAGACTCGGGCCGAGAGAATAGCCCGCGGAGAAGGCGTAGAGAGAGTACGGGTACGACCAGCGGCTCAGCGTGAGGTCTCCCCTGAGCCGCTCGTCGGAGCTCAGCGTCGAAATTCCGACGACGTGGATCTGGCGGAGGAACGCGAGCTCCCGGTAGATCCACGGAGCGATGACGAGGACCACTACACCAGCGGCCAACGCGCCGAACCGGAGATGGTCCCCTCTGAGCCTCCCGGTCAGGGCGAGATACACGAAAAAGGCCGCGCCGAGAAACAGCGCCGAGAAATGGACGAGGCACGCGAGCGCAAGCACGATTCCGAGCGCGACGCCCGTCCGCATCGCCGGCCGCGCGCGGAACCGCTCGAAGGCGATGAGCGTGAGAACGGACAAGAGAGAGAGCAGCGCGTAGAACCTGAGCTCCTGCGAGTAGTACAGATGGAATGGGCTCAACGCCATGAAGAGCGCCGCGGGGAGCGCGAGATCGGATCTCTCGATCTCGATGAACCACCGGTACAGCGCATAAACCGCGAGCACGCCCGCGATCGCGCTCGGCGCGCGGAGCCACAGATCGGACTTCGAGACCATGCTCCAGAAATGCATGATGAGCGAATAGAGCGGCCCGTGCACGTCGTAGAGAAACTTCTGCCAGTACGGGACTCCCGCAGGTGAAGTGAACGCCTTGTATGAGAGTATCTCGTCCACCCAGAGGGACTGATGAGCGAGCCGGAAAAGGCGCAGGAACAGGGCGAGAGCGACGATGGCGCAGAGCGCACGTCGCCCGGATTTTGAGGCGTCGAGATCCCGCATGCCGCCTTTATACCGTATCGGCCGCGTTTTATCCAGCGCAAAAGCACGTCCCGGGTCCCCGCCCCCCCGCATGGCGCGATGCGCCGAAAAAGGATTGTGAAAGACAAACACGGAGTTTATTCTCGGATCGAGGTCCCGTCATGACAGAGAACGGCAGGAACGGCGCGATCCGCATAGGCCCCGCGGGGTGGTCGTACGACGACTGGGTCGGCCCCGTGTATCCGGCGGGGAAAAAGGTCGATGAGCTCCTCACGATCGCCCGCTACTTCGATTGCGTCGAGCTCAACAGCTCGTTCTACCGCACACCCTCGGAGCGCCTCGTAAAGAGCTGGGCCGACCGCACCGCCGCGCAGCCGGACTTCAGATTCACCGTGAAGGTGCTCCAGCGGTTCACGCACGAGCGCGCGGGCACGGCCGACGAGGCGAAGCGCTTCATCGCGACATTCGAACCGCTCCTCGCGCGAGGGGCGGTCGGAGCGTTTCTGCTCCAGTTTCCCTGGTCATTCCGCGACTCACCCGAAAGCCGCGGGCTGCTGGCGAGCCTCGGACGCTGGTTCGGGGATTTTCCCACGGCCGTCGAGCTCCGTCACGGCTCCTGGCTCGAAGCGTCAACGGAGACCTTCCTCGCCGAATCCGGCCTCGCCTTCTGCAACATCGATCAGCCCGTGATCGGCTCCTCGATGCCGCCGACGGAGATCGCGACCGACTCCCGCCTCGCCTATATCCGCCTCCACGGCCGGAACTACCGGAACTGGATGCGACAGAACGCGGGGCGCGACGAACGCTACGACTATACCTATCGCGAGAACGAGCTCGAGGAATGGAAGGAGCGCGCGCGGCGGCTCGCCGAGCGGTCCGAGAATCTCTACATCATCACGAACAACCACTTCCGCGGCCAGGCTCTCGTGAACGCATTCCAGCTCAAGTTTCTTCTGGGGCGAGGAAGGCAGGAGATGCCCGGGACCCTCATCGAGGCGTATCCCGCGCTCCGGAGCATCGCGATCGACGGCCCGGAACAGGGCACGCTCCTCTGAGGCGCCATGCGCGCACGGCGCACTACCGAGCGACGAGGAACACGATTATCTCGACGGCGATGATGATCCCGTAGAGAAGGAGTCTCTTCGGCCGTATGCTTTTGAACTTCTTTCCCGATGGATGGTGCCGCTCCGCCTTCCGGGCGCCGTCCTTGACCGGCGTCATGCAGAATCCGCACAGCGCTTCCCCCTCTTTCAGGGGAAATCCGCACCAGGCGCAGGCACTCTCGTTTTTCGGTTCCCGTGCGCTCGCCTTGGCGGGGGCGGCGGCGGCGCCCTCGATTATGCTCCCCGTGCCCCCTGCCTCCTCGATGAGCGCAAGGATACTCTTCGCCCGGGAGCGCCCCGATCCCGTCCA
>DATCCP010000207.1:0-8469 GCA_036511215.1 Candidatus Krumholzibacteriaceae bacterium | reverse complement strand
TGCCTCGTCGGAATCATCACGGACGGCGACCTCAAGCGCATTCTCATCAAGAACCCCGCCGCGCTCGAGGTGAAGGTGTCGAGCCTCATGACGGGGCAGCCGCGCACCGCGCAGGCGGGCGCGCTCGCGGTCGATGCCCTCGCCCATATGGAGATGGATCCCCGCGGGCCCGTCACGCAGCTCTTCGTCACGGATGAGGAAGGGCGCCCGGTCGGCGTCATTCACATTCACGATATCATCAGGGAAGGGCTGAGATAGGCCGCGGGTTGTTCGTTACAGGGGGGCCGGGACGCTCGCCCTATCGACCCGCATCTTCAAATCTGGCAAATAATTAGTGCGTTCAGTGCCCTCGAACGGCTGGTTCCTTCCGGATGTGCCCCAAACTATCCCATAACTCCCTATAGTCCCTTATATTTGCCTGTCATTCCCCGTTGTGCCTCCACTTTGGCATAATTGTTGCTTGACAGTTCTGGAGACTTGGATTATAAACCTCTTGTGACGCCCGGCGTACGGGCCTTCCGGGAGCCGGGCACCCGTTGAACAGATGAGAGCAGGGCCTCGGACGAATGGCGCAGGGTGAAGAAGAAGATTCGAAGATGGGCCGCCCTTCTTCTCGTGAGATTGCTCATTGCCCTAACAAGGCTCATGCCGCGGCGGGTGGGACTGCGCCTTTTTTCCTTTCTCGGAGGCGCGGCGTTCGCGCTCTACCGGAAGGACCGGCGGCGCGCGCTCCGGAATCTCGCCCTCGCCTTTCCGCAGAGCGACCCGATGATCGTCACGGCGATGGCGAAGGGCTGCTTCAGGGCGCTCGGCCGGAACGCCTACGATACGCTGCGGCTCACGTACCTCTCGAAGGACACGGTGCTCGGGCTCTGCACGATCGAGGGGGAGGAGCACTGGCGGAAGGCGTACGACGCGGGGCGCGGGGTCGTCGGGCTCAGCGGGCATATCGGGTGCTGGGAGCTCCTCGGGGCCTATGTTGCATGCAAGGGATACAAGTTGAACGTGATATATAGAGAGATGAAGGACAAGAGACTCGATGCGCTGCTCATCGGGATGAGGCGCCGCTTCGGCATCCCGTCCATCCCGCGGGGAGCGAGCGCGGTGTCCGGGTTCAAAGTGCTCAAGCGGGGGGAGATCCTCGCGTTGCTCATCGACCAGGATATGGACGTCGACGGGATCTTCGTTCCGTTCTTCGGCGTTCCCGCGCACACGCCGCGCGGCGCGGCGGCCTTTGCGCTGAGGAGCGGCGCCGCGATCGTGCCGCTCGCGATCCATATGCAGTCGGACGGGAGCCACCACATCACGGTGCTTCCTGCGCTCGAGACGCCTTCGGAGCGTCTCAGCGAGGCGGAACGCGTCGACGAGCTCACAAGGCGCTGCGCGCAGGCCCTCGAAAGCCTCATCAGGATCTATCCCCAGCAGTGGGTCTGGTTTCACGACCGCTGGAGAAAACGGGACGCGGAGCGGGAAGCGGACGAGCAGGCGGCATTCGCCGCCGAAGAGTCGGGATACGGGAAGCGTGGATAGTATGAAGAGTGCCGGTACGATACGTCGAATACTCGTCGGGGGCCTCCTGATCGCTCTTGTCTTCGCTGTCTCTATCTTCGTTCTATCGTGTCAGGGCAAGAACAAGGGGCAGGGCACGCTCGCGACGGCGGACGTTCCCGATCAGGAGTTCAACGATTTCACGACGGCCGAGAGCGACTCCGGGCTCGTGAAGTGGATGCTCAAGGCGCCCGTCGCGCGCGTCTACAACGCGCGAAGGCTCCTCGTGACCGATACTCCGCACATCGAGTTCTTCGACAAGCAGGGCTCCCTCGCGTCGGTCCTGACCTCCGACAAGGGGGAGTACAATCAGGTGACGCACGATCTCACGGCGCTCGGGAAGGTCGTGGTCACGAGCCAGGAGGGCTACGTCCTCGAGACCGAGAGCCTCGTCTGGGTCAACGGCTCCGGCGAGATCCATTCGGAGGACTTCGTGAAATTCACGAGAGGGAATGACGTTCTGACGGGCTACGGGCTCCGCGCGGATACCGGCCTCCGGGACGTCGAGATACAGAGAAACGTCAAGGGCTTCCTGCGGGACGAGAACGGCTTCCTGCAGGAGGAGATCAAGAAGGATGAAAGCACGGGGGTGAAGCGGGGTGAATGAGGCCAGGGAGGCGCGCCCGAAAGGCGAGGATGAGGCGCCGAATGCGTCCGGCGAGATGACGATCGTGCCGGCCCCGGACGGAGCCGGGCTCTCCTGCGAGGGCCTCGTCAAGCTCTACGGCAAGCGCCGCGTCGTGAACGAGGTCTCGATCAAGGTCGCCAAGGGGGAGATCGTCGGGCTCCTGGGTCCGAACGGCGCGGGCAAGACGACCTGTTTCTACATCATCGTCGGGATGATTCGCCCCGACGGAGGCTCGGTTCTCCTCAACGGCGCGGACATCACGAAGCTCCCGATGTACAAGCGCGCGCGCAAGGGGATCGGCTACCTTCCCCAAGAGGCCTCCATCTTTCGCAGACTCTCGGTCGAGGACAATATCATGGCGATTCTCGAGACGCTTCCCCTGTCGAAGGAGGAGCGCGCGCGGAGGCTCGAGAGTCTCCTCGAGGAGCTCGGCGTCGACCACGTGCGCAAGAGCTTCGGCTACCAGCTCTCGGGAGGGGAGCGCCGCAGGGTCGAGATCACGCGGTCGCTCGTCACGGATCCGTCCTTCATGTTGCTCGACGAGCCGTTCGCGGGGATCGATCCGATCACCGTCCAGGACCTCCAGGGAATCGTTCGAAAGCTCAAGGAGCGCGGCCTCGGCGTCCTCATCACCGATCACAACGTGCGCGAGACGCTCTCGATCACGGACCGCGCCTACATCATGTACGAGGGAAAAATCTTGCGTTCGGGCACGGCAGAGCAGCTCGCCAACGACCCGGACATTCGCGAAATATACCTGGGTGAAGCGTTTCGACTCTAAATCAAGGATGGCACTCGCGTGGATATGAAAATCGGACTCAGTCTCGGGTTGCAGCAGCGTCTCGTGATGACGCCGAAGCTCCAGCAGGCTCTCAAGCTGCTCCAGATGCCGACCCTCGAGCTCCAGCTGGTGCTCAAGCAGGAGGTCCTCCAGAATCCGCTCCTCGAGGAAATCGACGACGCGGACACGGACTCGGACGAGGAAGAGCCCGCCGAGATAGAGGAGTCCTCCGAGACGAGGGCCGAGGCGCAGGCGGCCAAGGCCGAGCCGGCCGAGGACGAGGAGAGCGCGGAGGCGAAGAAGGAGCGCACCAGCACCGACGACTACTTCGAGTCGAGCTTCGGATCGGGGGACGGGTTCGCGAACGAGGAGAGCCGCGAGGATTTTGTCGAGCGGGTTCCCGTCGCCAAGCAGAGCTTTTCCGAGTACCTCATGAGCCAGCTTCGCCTGATCACGAAGGACGAGATGCAGCTCTCGATCGGCGCGTACATCATCGGGAGCCTCGATGACTCCGGATACCTCACCGCCGCCCTCGACGAGATCGCTCGGGCCATGCCGATCCCGGAGGACCGGATCGGCGAGGTCGAGAACGTTCTCAAGATCATCCAGACCTTCGACCCGGTCGGCGTCGGCGCGCGCGACCTCAGGGAGTGCCTCCTCATTCAGCTCGAGGCGAAGGGCATGGGGGACAGCCTCGCGGCGCGTATCGTTCGCGACCATTTCGATGAATTCAAGCAGAGGAAGTACCTCGACCTGAGCAAGGCGCTCAAGATGCCCCTCAAAGAGGTTCAGGAGCAGGCGCACATCATCGGCAGCCTCAACCCGAAACCGGGGCTCGACATCATCGCCGAAGAGCCGAAGTACGTCATCCCGGACCTCGTTGTGGACCGGGTCGGCGACCGCCTCATCGTATCCCTCAACGACCGCAACGTTCCGCGCCTCAGGATCAGCCAGTCGTACCGCGACGAGCTCCAGCAGAACGTCGAGCTCGACACGGAGGCGAAGGATTTCATCCAGAGCCGCCTCAAGAACGCGAAGTGGCTTATCCAGACGATCGAGCAGCGGCGGCGGACGATGATCAAGGTGATGGAGGCGATCGTCGAGGAGCAGCGGGAGTTCTTCGAGAAGGGCGCTGTGGCGCTCAGGCCGCTGACCCTCCAGCAGGTCGCGAGCAAGATCAGCATGCACGAGTCGACGGTGAGCCGCGTGACGACCAACAAGTACGTCCAGACGCCGCGCGGGGTCTACGAGCTCAAGTACTTTTTCAGCTCGAGCCTGAGCACCGAGGACGGGGAAGAGGTCTCGGCGAAGAGCGCGAAGATGAACATCAAGGGGATCATCGCCAAGGAGGACACACGAAGACCCTTGAGCGATCAGAAGATTGCGGATATATTAAAGAAAGACGGTCTCATCATTGCACGGAGGACCGTCGCGAAGTACCGGGAGCAGCTCGGTATACTGCCCGCCCGGCACCGGAAGCAATATTGAGAACAGCCTGTAACAGGGTTTTCGATAATACATGACAGTATCGACAAAGGAACGTCGATCCCCACGCCTTCCCGGCTGGCTGCAGAGGAGGATTCCGGTCCTCGGCGAATGCGGCCCCGTCGAAGCAATAGTCCGCGGAAACAATCTTCACACGGTGTGCCGCGAGGCGCTGTGCCCGAACAGGGCCGAATGCTATTCGCGGCGGAGGGCGACCTTCCTCATTCTCGGCGGCGTCTGCACGCGGGGCTGCCGCTTCTGCGCGATTTCCCGAGGCGTGCCGCAACCCCCCGATCCCGACGAGCCCATGCGCATCGTGCGGGCCGCGAGTATGATGAAGCTTGAGAACGTGATCGTCACCTCCGTCACCCGGGATGACCTTCCCGACGGCGGGGCGCGGGCCTTTGCCGAGACGGTGCGCGCGCTCAAGCGTCTCGAGGAGCCGCCCGTCGTCGAGGTGCTCATCCCGGATTTCGGCGGGAGCGTCGAGTCGCTCGCGACGGTCCTCGAAGCGGGGCCCGACATTCTCTCGCACAACATCGAAACGGTCCGGCGTCTCTACGCGCAGGCGAGGAGCGGCGCCGATTACGACAGATCATTGTCCCTTCTTTTGGAAGCGAAACGGATCCGCCGGGAGGTGATTACGAAGTCGTCGTTGATACTCGGGCTCGGTGAAACGGCCGAAGAGGTGCTCGAAACATTCCGGGATCTGCGGGAAGCGTCGGTCGAATGTCTCACGGTCGGTCAGTACCTGCAGCCGGGGATGGGGCAGCTCCCCGTCCAAGCGTACGTTTCGCCCGAGCGATTTGACTGGTTCAAGGAGGAAGCGCTCGCCCTCGGCTTCCGCGACGTGGCCGCCGGGCCGCTCGTGCGGAGCTCGTACCAGGAGGTCCGGTTCGGCCCTCACTGAGGAATGCGGCGGGGCGCAGGGTAGAAGATGCGAGGAGGTATTCTGTGAAACTGACCACGACGGCACGGCATTTCGAAACGACTCCGGAGCTCATCGCGTTCACCGAAACGAGGATGCAGAAGCTGAAACGCTTCTGGGACCAGATCCTCAACGTCGAGGTGATCATGTCGGTCGAAAAATTTCGCCACATAGCCGAGATCAAGGTCCACGTGAACGGCCACGACTTTGCCGCGAAGGAAGAGTCGGACGACATGTACGCCTCGATCGAGAAATCCATGAAGAACCTCGAGAAGCAGATGAAGAAGTTCAAGGGCAAGCTCGTGTTGAACGCGCACGGGCACCGGAAGGGCATGCTCAAGGCCGAGACCCGGGAAAAGGTGATCGGCTCGGCGAGCGTGGGGGCGGTCGCGGGGCTTCAGGTCATCGAGGAGGTGCCGCGCGACATCCACGAGTTCACCATCGAGGAAGCGATCGTCGTCATGGAGGATGAAGGGCACAACTTTGTGCTGTTCAACGACAAGGAATCAGGTAAACTGAGCCTCGTGTATCGGCGCGCCGACGGGAACTACGGATTGCTGGAAAAATTCTAGAGACGTTCCGACGTTCAGGTGGTGAGCAATGGAGGATACGCTTCGCTACGTTTATCCGGTCGAGCAGTTCTACGCGGACTGCAAGGATGAGTTCAAGTTCGAGCTCCTGACCCCCGGCCTCGCGAGCCAGCTTTCGATCACGCTGCCGGACATCCACCGCCCCGCGTTCGTCCTCACCGGATTCATGGAGTTCTTTCTCCACGACCGCATCCAGGTGATCGGCGAGACGGAGACGGTGTACCTGCGCTCCCTCGATCCGGCCCGGCAGCGCGAGGCCGTGAGCAGGCTGTTCTCCAAGCCGCTCTGCTGCATCGTCCTGACGAAGGGGCTCGAGCCGATGCCCGATCTCGTGCCGCTCGCGACGGAGCACGGCGTGCCGGTGATCCGCACGGCGCTCAACACGACCCCCTTCCTCCACATGCTCGCCGACCACCTCGAGGACGTTTTCGCGCCGCGGACGTCGGTGCACGCCTCGCTCGTCGACGTCTACGGCGTCGGGGTCCTCTTCTCGGGGCAGAGCGGGATCGGGAAGTCCGAGATCGCGCTCGATCTCGTCGAGCGGGGGCACCGGCTCGTCGCGGACGACGTCGTCGAGATCATCAAGCGCGGCAACGTGCTCATCGGGAAGGGCTCCGAGCACCTGCGGCACTTCATGGAGATCCGCGGCATCGGGATCATCAACGTCATGGACATCTTCGGCATCCGCGCGGTGCGCGTTCAGAAGCGTATCGAGGTCGAGGTGCGCCTCGAGGTGTGGGACCCGAAGAAGGACTGGGACCGGCTCGGCCTCGACGAGAAGTACGTCGACATACTCGGGGTCAAGATCCGGCAGGTCATTATCCCGATCTACCCGGGCAAAAACATCACCGTCATCGCGGAGAGCATTTCCCTCAATCACATGCTCAAGGTCTACGGCATCGACGCGGCGAAACGGTTCAACAAGCAGCTCGTCGATATGATGGAGAGCGACCGCAAGACGCGGCGATACCTCAAGTACGACACGGAATGAGCGACGAGAAACAAGCCGAAGTCATCACCGGAATCGTCGTCACGCACGGAAAGCTCGCCGAGGAGCTCGTGCGCACGGCGGAGCTCATCGTCGGGAAGCAGGAGGAGCTCTACGCGATCTCGGGCTCCGATCTCTGCGACGAGGAGGTCATGGGCCGGATCCGCGAGATCATCGCACGGCGCGTTGATGCGCGCGCGGTGGTCTTCATCGACTACTTCGGCGGTTCCTGCTGCATCAACTGCGTCCGCGCGGTCGAGGGGAAGCCGGGGATCAAGGTCGTGAGCGGCGTCAATCTGCCCATTCTTCTCGCCTTCGCGACGAAGCGGGCAACGCTGCCGTTCGAGGAGATGGTCGATCACATCATCCGCCGGGGGCGGGAGAGCGTGAAGGTGATCGACCTCTAGCGGAGATTCAGGGGAGCCCGGCCGCCACGCCGGGCCTTTTCGTCATGGAGGCCGCTGCCCAATGATCGCGCTGTTCCGCATCGACGACCGTCTCATACACGGGCAGGTCGTTCTCGGCTGGGGGAGCGTTCTCAAGCCCGACCGGATCATCCTCGCCGACGACGAGGTCGCCTCGAACGACTGGGAGAAGAATCTCTACGCCTCCTCGGTGCCCGCCGAGATCAAGGTTTCGATCCTGCCGCTCCTCGAGGCGGCCGCGCAGCTCAAGCGCGGAATCTTCGACGCGGAGAAGGTGATCCTCGTCGTGAGGAGTCCGAAGAGCGTCGTCGCGCTCATGGATCTCGGGCTCCCGGTCGGCGAGGTCAACGTCGGGGGTATCCACTACCGCGAGGGCAGGGAGAAGGTCCTCGACAACGTCTACATCGACGCGGAAGAGCGGAATATCATGCGGGAGCTCGTAAAGCGCGGCGTGACCCTCGACGGGAGGGCGCTTCCGGCGAGCCGGGCCGTGACGCTCAACTCCCGCGTCGTGTAAAGGAGGCCCTGAGCGAACGTGTTTCCCCTTATCGGCCTCTCGATCCTTGGCGGCGCGCTCGCGGTGGATAACCGTGCTTCCGTGCGGCTCATGATTTCCCAGCCCATCTGCGGCGGGCTCCTCGCGGGGCTCGTTCTCGGGAACCCCGGCGACGGCTTCGTCGCGGGCGCTCTTCTCCAGATGCTCTTTCTGGGCATGGTCCCCGTGCGGGGGATCGCCGCTCCCGACCTTGCGCTCGGGGGTGTGGTGGTGGGTGCTCTCTACGCTCGCCTGCCGGGGATGATGAACGCCGACGCGGGCGCGAAGGGGCTCATTCTCTTCATGTCGCTCGCCTGCGCGCTCGTCGTTGGGGTCGCGGGGCGCGCGCTGCACCGTCTCTGGGAGCGCCGCTCGTATGCCTTCACGAATTCGGCGCTCGGGCTCGCCGAGCGGGGACGATTCGGTCCCGCCTCGGCGCTCCACTTTTCGACGGTGCTCGCGCATTTCGCCAGCGGCTGCGTCGTCACGGCGGCGGCCTACGTCGCCGGCGCGTTCGTCGTCTCTCATCTCGTCCCGGCGGTGGCGGGCGGCTGGTGCGAG
>DATCCP010000206.1:0-4242 GCA_036511215.1 Candidatus Krumholzibacteriaceae bacterium | reverse complement strand
CGTAGCGGGCGGGAATGACGACGAGCGCCTTGTCCTTGTAGGCCGCAAGGAGCCGAACCGATGGCCTCTTGCGGGCCGCGGCCTTGATTTCATCTTGTGATTTCATACAACCTCATTCGGATACATGGCTGGGTCGCCGGGCGGCGATCTTTGCCAAGGCCCGCAGAGCTTCGTTCACGGACTTGGAATCCTTGAAAACCTTGGCGACATCAGGATCGAGGATGACGACATTCGTGCCTCGGGCATATCGAGCGGCGTATTTCCCGCGAACGCCGCCTCGAAAGTCGTATTCAGGTTTCATTTCCGGCTCCTTCTTCGGTCGTTTAGCGTGCGTACTGCTTCTGCCCTTCCTTGTAAATGTTCCCGCCGTAGCGGTCCTGGGCCACGATCACGGGGAAGCTCTCCACCGTGAGCCTGCGAATCGCCTCCGCACCGAGCTCGGGGTATGCAATGACCTCGGCGGCCGTGATGCGCTTCGAAAGGAGCGCCGCGGCACCGCCCGTCGCCGCGAAATACACCGCGCCGTACTTCTGCATCGCCTCGACGACCCCGACGCCGCGCTCCCCCTTCCCGATCATACCGCGGAGCCCGCACTCGATGAGAAGGGGAGCGTAGGGGTCCATGCGAAAGCTCGTTGTGGGCCCCGCCGAGCCGATCACCTTCCCCGGGGGCGTCGGCGTGGGCCCGACGTAGTAGATGATCTGTCCCTCGAGCGGGAGAGGGAGCTCTTTCCCTTCCTTGATGAGCTCGACGAGCTTCTTGTGCGCCGCGTCGCGCGCCGTATAGAGGGAGCCGTTCAGATTGACCTTGTCGCCGGCCCGAAGCTTGTCGACGTCTTCGGGCCTGAGCGGGGTCTTCATCGAATATTCAGCCATCCGTCACCTTCCTGTCTATCAGAGCACGGCCGTCTTGTGCCGCGCCGCATGGCAATTGATGTTCACCGCGACCGGGAGCGAGGCGATGTGGCACGGGGCCGCCACGATGTGGACCGCGAGCGTCGTGATGCGCCCGCCGAGCCCCATGGGCCCGATCCCGGTGTCGTTGACCCTCTGGAAGATCTCGTTCTCAAGTGCCTCGTAATACTCGTCCGGGTGCCTCGAGCCGATCTCGCGGAGAAGCGCCCGCTTCGCGTTCATCGCGCACTGCTCGAAGGATCCGCCGATGCCAACCCCGACGATGATCGGGGGGCACGGATTGGCCGAGGCGACGCGCACGGAGTCGACGACGAATTTCTTCACGCCCTCGATGCCGTCGGCGGGCTTGAGCATCGCGATCTTGCTCATGTTCTCGCTGCCCCCGCCCTTCGGAACGACCCAGAGCTTGAGTTTGTTGCCGGGGACGATCCGCGTGTGGATCACGGCAGGTGTATTGTCCCGCGTGTTCACGCGCTTGAGGGGATCGCCGAGGACGGACTTGCGTAGGTATCCCTCCATGTAGCCGCGGCGCACGCCGTCGTTGATCGCCTTGTCGAGGGCGCCCCCGACGACGTGGGCGTCCTGGCCGATGTCGACGAACACGACCGCGAGCCCTGTGTCCTGGCAGATGGGCATCCGCTCCTTGCGCGCAATGGCAGCATTTTCGAGGAGCTGGTTGAATATTTCCTTCCCGACGGGCGAAGACTCCGCGCCGCGTCCGCTCCTCAGCGCCTTGAGCACGTCCTCCTCGAGGTCGCAGCTCGCCTCGATCGAGAGGCGGGCCACGGTGTCAGCGATTTTCTTGGCGCTGATCTCGCGGACGGGGGTTCCTTTTGACATCGCCGTTCGCTCGCCGCGCACCACCCTCGACATCGCCGTTCGCTCGTCGCGCCCCGCCGCAGGAGCGGCGGAAGGCGACGCCTCGCGAACGGCGGATGTCCTCGCCCTCTGAGAGGTCCTTTTCGGACGCGCCTTCGGTCGCGCCTTCGCCGCGGGTCTCTTCGCGGCAGGCTTTGATTTACGTTTCGTCTTCGCCATTCTCCACCTCGTTTGCTTCCTCAACGCGCCCGCTGAAAGCCTTGAAAGTGAGATCCAGATCCTTCAGGAGCGCCTTCGCCTCCTCCACCTGTTCTTTCACCACAAGGACCACCACCGGCTCAACATACTGAACCACGGCAAGCGCAGGCTCACCCTGGATGAAATAATCTATACCAGAGCCCTCGAGAACGCTCTCAATCATCGCGATGTCGCTCCAGTTGAAGGTTTCAATGATGCTGACATATTCGAGATCGCTCTTCTTGGGTTCCGGAGGAAGCACGTCCACGAGAGGGATGCCACAGTCGTAGCATTCCCGCGCGCCTTCTTTATACTCCGCTTTGCACTTCGGACAGAACATCGCGCCACCTCCTCTGAGGATCCCCTGGCCGCTTGAGCCTGCTTCGCCGGCTGGAGCAAGTTGATCGGTCGACGGGCTAGTTCGCCGGCTGGAGCACGATGACCTTCATCTTCGCCGGGAGCGTCCCCTTCGTCACTTCGATCTCGCTCGCGCCCACGTTCTCGACATTATCCATCAGTTTCGTGAAATTCTCAACGGGCGTGATGGGAAAATCGACCTTCGGCGTCTTGAAATGCATCGGGATCACGATCTTCGGATGGAGGCCCTTCGCCATTTTGGCCGCCGTGTCCGCGTCGATCGTGAAATGCCCCCCGACCGGTATCATGAGAACGTCGAGGCCCGCGAGCACAGGATAGTCCTTGGCCCCCATCGCATGCCCGAGGTCCCCGAGGTGCGCGACGCGCAGGCCGTCCGCCTGGAGGACGGAGACGAGGTTCTTCCCGCGCTTCGCGCCATTCTCGTCGTCGTGGTAGGTCGCGACAGACTCGATCACGGCTCCCGGGACCACGACCCTGCCTGTCTTCGCCACGATCTTTTTCGAGCGCTTGAGAACGTCCTTCGATGTGTGGTCCTCGTGCTCGTGGCTCACGACCGCGATGTCGAAGTCCCCCGTGATCGGGCCGTAGCCGAGCCCGCCGCCGAAGGCCCCCGCCGTGTACGGGTCGAAGACGATTTGCATGCCGCCCGCGAGAACGATCTCGAATGCCGAGTGGCCGAGGTAGACGATCTTCACGATGGCACCTCCCGGTGTGCGCCCGTCCGGGGCGCCGCCCAAGCCGCCATAAATGAAAATGGAGAACGCAGCGGAACATTCACTGTTCCCGGTTCTCCATTCAATATGTACCGCCCTTTTGCTCGAAAAGCTACTTGGCGTATATGCTCACGCGCTTCTTCGTTTTGCCGAGACGTTCGAACTTGACGACGCCGTCGATGAGGGCATACAAGGTGTCGTCGCGCCCCTTGCCGACATTCGTGCCCGGGTGGACCTTCGTGCCGTGCTGCCGGACGATGATCGTGCCTGCATGAATGGCCTGGCCCGAGAAGCGCTTGACGCCGAGCCGATGCGACTGGCTGTCGCGCCCGTTTTTCGAACTCCCGACTCCCTTTTTGTGTGCCATGGAGCTGCTCCTATGTGTCCTTAAGCGGTGATCTCTTTGATTCTCAGACGAGTGTAATGCTGACGATGACCCATTTTCTTGCGATAGTTCTTGCGGCGTTTCATCTTGTAGAGCTGGATCTTGGCTTCGCGGGCGTGCGCCACGACCTCGCCGACGACCTTGATTCCCTCGACGAGCGGCTTCCCGACGCGGACATCCGTGCCGTCCGAGTACGCGAGCACTTCATCGATGCTGATGACCGTTCCCGGTTCGAGCTCGAGGAGCGGGACGTCCACGATCTCGTTCGGCTTTACCCAAAATTGTTTGCCCGCAAGGCGAACGACCGCGTACACAGAGATACCTCCTGCTCAGTTTCAGAGACGAACAGTATTGATAACAAAGAAGAAGGACCAAGTCAAGGGCAAAAAGCGGGGGCGTCTTGGCACAGCGACGGCTATGCGCTCTTCGCCCGCACGACGAGATCGACATCACAATCAAGAACGCTCAGAAGCACGAGCATTTGATCCACCGATTTTCGGTAGTTCGTCTGATCGAGAAGACGATAGAGCTGCGCGGCCGAAGTTCTCAGTCGTCGAATGATCTCGCGTTTCGAGAGAGGGCTCACCTCCACGCGCTTCTGCGCTTCCAGCGTGAGCTTGTAGAGAATCACATTGCGCAGATAGCTGGGATCCTGGTTGTATTCAAGCACTTGATCGATGTGAACGGTCCCCTCCCGGCCCGACTCGAGAACATACGTGAAGCCCTCGCGGCCCAGCTCCTCATCCACCGCCGCCTCGGCGACTCTATCGGCCGGCGTAGGTTGGGGATGGAGCTT
>DATCCP010000205.1:0-2242 GCA_036511215.1 Candidatus Krumholzibacteriaceae bacterium | reverse complement strand
ACGTCGTGGTGCCATTGGTGCAAGGTTATGGACAAAGAAACGTTCTCGAATCCCGAGGTCAAGAAGTACCTCGCCGAGAATTTCGTCACGATACGGGTGGACGCCGAGAGCAGGACGGGCGAACTGGTTTACAAGGGGCAGACATACACGCCGGTGGAGCTCGCGCGCAACTTCGGCGTGACCGGATATCCTTCGCTTGCGTATCTCAACCGGGACGGGGAGGTTATAACGGTTGTTCCGGGTTTCGTCCCCGCAAAGAATTTTCTTCCGCTCCTCCAGTATATGGAGAAGGAGTGTTACAAGCAGCGGATGACCTTCGAAGAGTTCATGAAGAGAAAAGGGGAATGTGATTCGACCGAGACGACGATGTGATCGTCCCGGCAGGTCAGGGAAGGAGAATCGAGATGAGGATCGGAGTATTGACGGGCGGCGGCGACGCCCCGGGGCTCAACCCCGCGATTGCGGGAGTTGTAGAACGGGCGACGATGGGCGGGATCGAGGTGATCGGGCTCAAGCGAGGCTGGCAGGCGCTCGCCATACGGGAGAACGACCGGCACATCGTGAAGCTCGGGCCGGAGATCATTCGTGAGTACAGCCGTCTCGGCGGGAGCAAGCTCCAGTGCAGCAGGACGAATCCGGTGAGCCCGCAGAACGATCGAACGGATATCGTAAAAGAGAATATGAAGAAGCTCTCGCTCGACGCGGTCATCGCCATCGGCGGCGAGGACACGCTCGGCGCGGCCGAGGTGCTCTCCGAGCGCGGCCTTCCGGTCGTCGGCATCCCGAAAACGATCGACCGCGACCTCGCGGGAACCGATTACACGCTCGGGTTCGATACGGCGCTCAACGTGATCTGCGAGAGCGCCGAGCGAGTCGCCCACACGGCGGAGTCGCACGAGACGATATTCTTCCTCGAGGTGATGGGGCGACACGCCGGATGGCTCGCGCTCCGCGGCGGGGAGTCCGCCTTCGCCGATATTATCCTGATTCCCGAGTATCCGTTCATGGTCGACAAGCTCGTATCGATTCTCAAGGAGCAGCAGAAAGAGAGCGATCCCCTGGGCTTCGAGCACCGCTACAAGATCATCGTCGTTTCCGAGGGGTCCCACATTCAGGGAGAGGATCCGACACGGCGGGACAGCAAGCTCGACGAGTACGGGCACTACAGCCTCGGCGGCGTCGGCGACTACCTCAAGGGGGTCCTCGAGCACGAGTTCAAGCACACGCGCTACACGGCGCTCGCGTACCTCCAGCGGGGTGCGCCCCCGTCCCAGCGTGACCGGCAGATCGGGCGGCGGTTCGGCCACAGCGCGGTCGAGCTCGTCATGGAGGGCAGGTTCGGACACATGGTGGCGGTGCGCCGGGCGAAGCTCGCAGTCGTGTCCCTCAAGGAAGTGCGCAAGTCGCCGAGCCTCGTCGACGTCGACAGGCTCTACGACAAGGAACGCCTCAACGTCAAGATCGAGAGCGTTCTCGTGGATGATTGAGCTCGGATAGCGGCGCCTGAAGGTTCAGCCTCTCCTGAAGACCGCCACGATCTCCGCGTGATACGTCGCCGGGAAGAGATCGACGAGGTGCACCTCCGAGAGGAGGTAATCCGCCTCGATAAGGGCCTTCGCGTCCCGCGCGAAGGTCGGCGGGTCGCACGAGATGAAGACGATCTCCTGGGGCTTGATCCTGATGATTCCCTGAAGCACCGAGCGCGGGAGCCCGAGACGCGGCGGGTCGGCCAGGACGAGATCGAAACCGCCGAGCTTCCCGATCTCCTTTTCGGCATCTCCCCGTCTGAATTTTACGTTGGCGATCGCGTTGAGGCGTCCCGCCGCGACGGCGTTCCGTATCGCGTACTGATCCCGCTCGATCCCGAACGCCTCCTGCGCCATCTTCGCGAGCGGCAGCGTGAAGAATCCGACGCCGCAGTAGAGATCGAGGAGCTTCCGCCGTACGCCTCGCGGGAGGGAGAGAACGAGCTCGATGAGGGGCGAGCCGAGGAACCGGTTGACCTGGAAGAACGTGTCGTGGTGCACGGGAAACATGAGGCCGCCCGCGTCCATGAGGACCTCGGGAGGACCGACGCGATCGAGGAGCCCCCAGAAATGGATGCCCCCGTCCCGGTCCATGCGCACGCGGACCTCGGTGAGAGGCTCGCATGCCTCGGGCGGAATCGCGGCGATTGCCGTTCGCATCTCCTGGGGAAGGAGGAGGCACCCCTGCGGCGGGAACGGCACGAGCGTGTCTGATT
>DATCCP010000204.1:0-4203 GCA_036511215.1 Candidatus Krumholzibacteriaceae bacterium | reverse complement strand
TTTCCCTGGGCCTTCGGGTACGGCTATCCGACCTACTGGGGAGAGATGCCCTTCACCAACTATCCGAATTACCTGGGCGTCGTGACCGTCGCCTTCGCGCTCTTTGCGCTCTTCTTCCTGAAGAGCCGGGCGAAGTGGTTCCTCGTGGTCGCGGCGCTCTGCTCGACCGTGCTCAGCTTCGGGAAGTTTTTCCCGCTTCTCTACGGGCCGATGTTCAAGCTGCTTCCATTCTTCAACAAGTTCCGGGTGCCGGTCATGGCGCTCGTTATCCAACAGCTCGCCGTCGTCACGCTCATGGCGCTCGGCGTCGAGGAGTTTCTAGGGCGGCGGGACGAAGGGAGCCTTCCCCGATGGCTCGAGCCGAAACGGATGCGGTGGATTCTCATCGGAGCGGCTGTTCTCTTCGTTCTGGTTCTCATTGCAAACGGCGGCATCAGGGATCTAATCGTCAGGAGCGCCGCGGTTCAGGCGCGGGTGAAGGGGGCCGCGGTCGACGTCGCCGCGTCCTCGTTCGTCGCGAACCTGCTTCTCACGATCATCATCGCTCTCTCGGTCGTTGTCGTCGCGTTCGTCGCGGTGTCGCGGCGCCTCCTCGCGAACACGGTCGTTCTCGTGCTCGCGCTCATCGCCGCGGTCGATCTCTTCGCCGAGAACAGGAACATCCTCCATCCCGAGAAGGGATGGCCGGGGGCGGGGGGGATCATCGCGGAAAAGGCCGCGCGCGAGGAGATCCGGAGGAGCGACGAGGTGACGAATTTCCTCGCGGGCGACTCGACCTATTTCCGCCTCTTCCCGGCCCCCGCCGCGCAGCTCGGATCGTGGGGCGTGAGCTCGTCGCTCTTCAGCGAAAACCGGTTCATGAACTTCCGCATCTCCTCGCTCGGCGGCTATCACGCGGCGAAGCTCAAGGACTACCAGGACGTTCTCGATGCGATGTTCGCGTCGTTCAACGCGGGACAGTACCCCGCCGCGATCATCGACATGCTGAACGCGAAGTACATCCTCTCGGCCTTCCCGCTCTTCCGGGAGGGCTCTCCGTTCCCCCTCGTTCTGAAATCGAACGATATGTATCTCTACTCGAATCCGCTCGCGCTTCCGCGCGTCTTCTGCGTCGACACGTTCCGGGTGCTCTCGAAGCGGGACGCGCTCGCGGCGTTGAGCGCCCCCGATTTCGATCCGTCGCGCGAGGTGATCCTGAACGAGGCGCCTTCGATCCGGCCCGTATCGGCGGCGGGGGCGAGCGCGCGGATCACGAAGTACGCTCTCAACGCGATCACGATCGCGGCGCACGTCGAGAAACCGTGCATCCTCGTCGTGAGCGAGATCGCCTATCCCGATTGGAAGGCGGAGGTGGACGGCGCCGCGACGCCGGTTCTCACCGCGGATTACTGTCTCCGGGCGCTGCCTCTCGGGCCCGGCGATCACGAGATCCGGATGCGGTTCTCGTCGCGGCTGCTCCGCGTCTCGCTTCTCGTTTCGATCGTGAGCCTCGCGGCGGCGGCGCTGGTCCCCGCGGTCCAGGGAATCGCAGCCGCGCGGGGGAGGTGAACGCGTGGAAGCCCTCGTCATCATTCCGACCTACAACGAGAAGGAGAACATCGCCGAGATCATCGGCGCCGTCCTGAAGCTGGGAAGCGGCATCGCGGTCCTCGTCATCGACGACAATTCTCCCGACGGCACGGGCAGGATCGTCGATTCGATGTCCGCCGCCAATCCTCGCCTGCACGTCATCCACCGGCCGGGGAAGCTCGGGCTCGGCTCGGCGTACATCACCGGTTTCAAACATGCGCTCGCCAACACGGACGCGAAGTACGTCTTCGAGATGGACGCCGATTTTTCGCACGATCCACTGGCGATTCCGCAGTTCCTCGAGGCGATCAAAACGAACGATCTCGTGATCGGCTCCCGGTATATCCAGGGCATCTCGGTCGTGAACTGGCCCCTTGAGCGGCTCATCCTCAGCTACGCCGCGAACAAGTACACCCATTTCGTCACCGGCCTTCCCATCAAGGACGCGACGGGGGGATTCAAGTGCTTCAGGCGCGAGGTTCTCGAGGCGCTGCCGCTCGACCGGATCAGGAGCGACGGATACTCGTTCCAGATCGAGGTCAACTTCTTCTGCTGGAAGAAGGGGTTCCGGATCACCGAGATTCCGATCCTCTTCGTCGACCGGCGCGTCGGCAGTTCGAAAATGTCGAAGAAGATTGTCCGGGAGGCGGCGTGGATGGTGTGGCGCCTCCGCTTCATGAGAGCGCGCAGGTGGCGTTCGACGTGACCCCGGGGGGGCCATGGATCTCTCGATCATCATCATAACCTACAACAGCCGCGTTCCCGTCGAGGCGTGTCTCTCCTCGATCGAGGCGCACGAGCCGTCGTGCGCGTACGAGACAATCGTCATCGATAACGCGTCTGTGGACGGAACGGCTGCGGCGGTCGCCGGGCGCTTCCCGCGCGTGCGCGTCGTCGCGAACGACGAGAACCTGGGGTTCTCGCGGGCCGTCAACCAGGGGATCCGGCTCTCGGGCGGTCGCGCGATTCTCATCATCAACCCCGATATCCTCGTGGGGGATGGTTCGATCGACCGGCTCATGGAGTTCATGGACGCCCATCCCGACGCCGGGATCGTCGGGTCGAAGCTTGTCTACCCGGACGGGCGCCTTCAGCACTCGTGCCGGTCCTTCTACACGATGAGCGCGCTCATCTATCGGCGGACCTTTCTCGGAAGGCTCTTCCCGAGGGCGAAGCCGCTCAGGGAGCATCTGCTCCTCGACTACGATCACGAGACGCCGCGCAAGGTCGACTGGCTCATCGGAGCCTGCATGCTCGTTCGGCGCGAGGCGCTCGCGAAGGTAGGGGCGATGGACGAGCGTTTCTTTCTTTACGTCGAAGACATCGATTGGTGCTACCGGATGAAGAGCCTCGGGTGGTCGGTGTACTACGTGCCCGCGTCCGTCATGGTGCACACGTACGAACGGGCGAGCGCGCGCTCCATCCTCCGCCAGCCGTTCCTCCTCCACATGCTGAGCCTCATGCGATACTACGAGAAATGGAACATGTTTTTCTACGGCGTGCGCCGGAACCGCGGCGCCCTCAAGGCCGCCGTTCTCACCGTATCCGACCTCGCCGCGCTCAATCTGAGCTTCATTGCCGCCTACTTCCTGAGGAATCTGCTGCAGGCGCTTTTTGTGCACCGGCTCTACTCGGTGGGCTGGTACGGATTTTTCATTCTCTTCTACAACCTCGTCTTCTTCATCGCCTTTCTCGCGGGGGGGCTCTACCGGGTGCGCCGCGAGACGCCGTTCTCCGAGGAGTTTGTCCGGATCGTGCGATCCGTGTTCCTCGGGCTCATCGTGCTCATGGCGGCGACGTACATCAGCAGGGTGCGCGTCTACTCGCGGGCGGTCGTGATCGGGCAGGCGGGCATCGCCGTGTTCACCGTCGCGCTGTTCCGGCGCGTGATTCGGGAGGCGCACCGCGAGCTCGTACGGGCGCGGTTCGATGTGAAGCGCGTTGTCATCGTGGGCACGAGAGAAGAGGCGCTCGATCTCACCGAGCGGCTCGCCGGCGCGAGCGAGCTCGGCATCGAGGTCGTCGGGTACGTGGGGGAGGGTGCGGACGCCCTCGGCGGGCCGGATGCGCTGCCCGGACTCGTCGAGCGCTTCAAGATCCAGGAGGTCATCATCTGCGAGTCGCACGAGAACGACCATGCGCTTCTGCCGTTCCTCGCGCACTCGCGGCGCCGCGCGATCCAGATCAAGGTGGTTTCGCCGCTCGCGCGATTCCTCGGGGCCGGCGTTCGCGTCGAGGAGCTCGCCGGCGTCGCGGTCTTCTCGATGGAACGGAGGATCCTCTACCGCCTCGAGCGCGCCTTCAAACGGTGCGTCGACTGCCTCGCCGGCGCGGCGGCGCTGCCGTTCGTCTCATTTGTCTCTCTCGGGTATCGCGCGTATGGTACAATGGGAGGAAGGGTGGCGTTCTACCGGGAAGAACGCGCGGGCGGGAGCGGCCGCACGATCCGCTGGCCGCGGGTCGTCCGCGCCTCGGGACGCGAGGCGACCGATTTTGTGAAGCCCGCGCTGTGCCTCTCGCTCATCGGCGGGAGCCTGAGTCTCGTCGGACCGCCGCCGCTCTATTCCACTGAGGCGGCGGCGCACGCGGGCGTTCTCGGGAATGTGCGGCCGGGCATCACCGGCCACTGGCGGC
>DATCCP010000203.1:0-4765 GCA_036511215.1 Candidatus Krumholzibacteriaceae bacterium | reverse complement strand
GGGGCGTCGAGCGATGAGGCTTATTACCACGATCTGCTTGGACGGACGCTGATCGCGGAGAAACGATACGAGGAAGGGCTCGCCGAATTCCGGGAGGCCCAAAGAACGGCGGCACTCCTCAGGGAGTATTTTGATTTCCGGAAGGACTTCGCCAGGGGGTGCCTCGAGGCGGGAGAAACACGGGAGGCCATCGATGAAGGGCTCAAGCTTCTCGCATACAACGGAAACGACGGCGATGTGCTTTCTCTCCTCGGCCTCGCGTACGAGCGGCAGGGTTTCGCCGATAAGGCGCGGATCTATTTTCAGAGGGCGAGGGGCGTCTGGAGCGGAGCCGATCCCGGCTTTTCTCCCCTCGCGGCAATCATTCTTGGCGGCAAATAAAAGGAGGTTCTCGAAGATCAAACCGATGGGATGACCATTGCTGGATGGAGCAGTTTCCTCCGGATGTCGTGAAGGTGCCGAATCCGGGTCCGTAGGTCGGGCATCATGGCGATCCACCGCCGGGCACCCGGCCGCGGCGCCGTTCAGGGAGGCAAAGTATGAAATGGTTCGATTTTCAGGAAGAGCTCAGGGATAACGTCATCAGACGGGTAACAAGAAGCATACGACGCAAACCCCGCAGCGAGAAACCGAAAATGGTCAACAGCGTGGCGATTCCCCTCGCCTGGCTGCTGGAATCCTCGGCGAAGCTCAAGCGGGTCAAGAAGTCGAAGTATGTGCACATCATCGTCACGCGAACACCCCCAAAAGACGAAAAAGGGAACCCCATGAGGAATAAGGCGAAGGTCATGATTCCCGGCGTGGACTATGAGCTCTATATCGAGGGGTATGGATACATGTCGCCGACTTTGGGAAGCACAATTGGAATTTGCGAGGAGTTCCCTCCGAAGTTGTGGCCATGAAGTGAAACCGGCGGAGCGCGGCATTTTCGAGCTACCGGCGGGAACGCCTCGCTCTATTTTCGCTTGAGCGACTTCCCGAAGGTGGACAAGTACTGGGCCATGAAGATGTCCCGCGCGAGTGTGAGCCCCGGCTCGACCGCGGGCCTCTCCGGCACGATCACGCTGAGCGCCCCCGGGAGAACCTCGATCTCCACCGGCGTCGTCCCGATGATGTCCCCGTCGGCCTGGACCGGGAGGGGCACAGCGCTCCCGATGACGATGCTTTTCGTGGCCTTGATAAAGTGCGCGCGCGGAATCGCGGGCCGGCCCGTGAGGATCCTGAAGATGTACCGCGGGTAGTCGAGGAGCGTTTTCGTGCTCAGGATCCAGACGTCGAGATGTCCATCGTCGACGTGAATCTCCGGTCCCTTCGGGAAAATCATCTTTGCGAGAATGCCGCAGTTCGCAACGGCCACTTCGACTGCGTGGTGCTTCTCGGAGGTTCCGTCGACCGTAACGTCGAGGTGGCGCGGTCTGAACTCGGGACTCCTGAGAATGGCGGCCCCGAGGTACGCGATGAGTCCGAAGCGGTTCTTGTTCCTCCGCGTCGTGCCGCGGGCTACCGAGGCGCTGATGCCGACCCCGGCGATGAGCACGTACACGCGGCCCCCGATTCGCATCGCGTCTATTCTTCTCGCGAGCGGCGCGCGCGCGATGAGGGCGGCGGCCTCGTCCACCTCGAGAGGGATATTGAGCTCGCGTGCGATGAGGTTGGCGGTGCCTGTCGGGATGATTCCGAGCGGGATCGCAGCCCCGGCGAGCCCGTCGATGACCGCGGAGACCGTTCCGTCTCCCCCCGCGGCCACGACCAGATCGAAGCCCTCGCACAGCCGGGCACGCACGACGTCGCCGAAGGCAGTGCCCCGTCGCGTCTCATGGATCTCGCAGTCGATGCCGGCCGGAGCGAGCCACTGCTCGAGCGCGTCGCGCACGGCTTCATGAGCGATCTTCCCCGCGGCGGGGTTCAATATGACAAGTGCTTTCGCCATGGTGCCTGCTGTCCCGGGATACCGAACGTGAGATCTCGGATAACGGTATCATATCCCGAATCCGAATGCCACGCCCGACCGCGCGCGGGGCTACTTCTCCGTCTTCACGAGGAGCCTCTTCGCGTACCTGCCGTGCAGGCGCCCGATTCCCCGCGCGACGTGCAGCGTCACGACGAGGAGCAGGAAGCCCCCCGCGACGGAGACGGGCATTGCCCAGGCGGGCATGTAGTACGAGTGGGAGTGCGTCTGGATGACGGGCTGATCGAAGAAGTACGTGAGGATCGGCTCGGCGATGAGACCGAGCGACACGGCGATGAGCGTCGTCGTGATCGTGAAGTAGATTATCCCGAGCGGGAGCTGCAGGATCATGTAGGCGATTGCCGACCACGTCGTGCGGTCCGCGAAGAGCGCCTTGACGCCTCCCCACCATCCGAGATCGCGCCTGAAGAAAACGGGACGGCGGGGCATCCGCTCGCCGAGCACCCCCTCGATGATCCTTCCCTCGATGAGCGCTATTCCACGGGCCGACAGCAGAAACGCCGTCATGAACGGTATTCCGATAACGAGCAGCATGAGGCCCGCCGAGAGCGAGAGCCCCGTGACGGCCCACGTGAAGTAGAAGATGCCCGTCGCGAGCGACAGGAGCATGTAGAGGAGCGCCGCATACGTATGGATGTCTCCGAGCACTCCGAAGAACCGGTGCTGCCGGGGGCGGACGACCGCCGAGCCGCTCAGCGAAAGTGTGACAGGTGTCATGGTCTCCATCTCCTTATAGGCGGCGGCAACTTCTTCCGGCGCCCCGTACGTTTCGATGATCTTCGCTATTTCCGCTTCGGCAACGGCGCCGGGCTCCCGTTCGAGCGCCTGAGCGAGCGCGGTCGTAAGGTGCTCTTCCGCGTCGGAGAGGGCGTCCTGGATGGTCGCGGGATCGGCCCCCGAGAGGGCCGCCTTCAGCTTCTCGAGGTAATCATCTGTCGCTTTGGTCATGACGCTTTCCTTTCAGAACTGAATCGACGACGCTCTTGCTGCGGTTCCATAACTCGCTCCATCGATCGAGCGCCGCGCGCCCCTTCTCCGTGATCCGGTAGTAACGCCGCGGCGGGCCCGTCACGGAGGGTTCGACGGTGCTTTCGAGGAGCCCCGTCTTTTCGAGAGACCTCAGGACCGGATAGAGGGCGCCCTGTTTCATCATCAGCACGTCCTCGCTCCCCGCGTCGATGAGCTTTGCGATCTGGTAGCCGTACATCGGCTCCGGCGCGCTGCCCACGACGCCGAGAAGAACGAGCGCCGATGTTCCGGCATTGAGCTCCTTGAGGAATTTCTTGTCTTCTGCGAGCGTCACGTTCAAGGTCCTGATCCTCCTTCCGGAATGGAGATCCAACTATTCACTTCACACTATTACTAATTTAACAGTAGTATGTTCCGAAGTCAAGAAAGTTTTAGCCGGAATGATAGAGAACGTGCTTTTTGGGCGGGGGTCTCAGGTCGTGATAAGCTGATGAAAGAGCTGCGTTCTGTTGCGCACGCCGATCTTGCGGTAGGCCTTCCAGAGGTGGTTCTTCACGGTCTTTTCGCTGATCCCGAGCTCCCGGGATATTTCACGGTTGCTCTTCCCGCCGAGGAGATGCGTGATCACCTCGCGCTCGCGAGTCGAAATGCGCCCTCTGGGGAGCTTCGTAGCGATCGTATCGCACGGCCTTGGCGTCTCAGTGGCGCCTCCCCGTTCTTCGACGAGGCGCGCGGCCAGCGTGCCGATCGACCGCATCTCCCTTACGAGGATCTCCATTCTTTCGCGCGCGTCCTGGATTACCTTTGCGAGCTCCACGATCTCGTCGTCGGGAGGATTGCTCGAGCGCGCGAGAAGCCCGTTGAGAATTCCGGCGAGTTCCTCCGGGACCGGGCGAAAGTCCGGTTGTTCGGCAGGCGTCTCGATGACGGCGCTATGCGGAGACTGTTCCTTCATGACTCACGATCGCCTTCTCATCGGGTCCGTGCCGGCTTCGAGGAACCGTGGCCCGCGAGGTGCGGGACCATCTTGCGCATCCAGTTGGCGTGCTCGGTGTGCCGGATGCACGCGCCGGCGCTTGACGCGAAGCCCTGGAGGGCGAGGAGATCCTCGGATTCGTAGATAATGTCCTCCGAGCGGCTGCTCACATTGAGGACGCCGACGAGATCGTCGCGAACGATGATCGGCACGACCATCGCTGAGGTGAGCGTCGGGTCCTTGTATTCGAGCCCGGGGTACTTCGCGTAATCAGAAGGGCAGGAGAGGAGAATGGGTTCACGGTGTTGAGCAGCGTATCCGGCAATCCCCTCTCCCAGCCTTTGTCTAAGATGGAGAATCTCGACGTCCGAGTGCCCGCTGACCGACCGGACGACGAGCTCGCCTGTTTCACCCTCGAAGAGCATGAGCGAAGCGCGGTAGCAGCAGAAGGTTTCGACGCACATCTTCGTGATGCGGTCGAATATGTTTTGAAGATCCGTCTCGACGCTGATGATGTGGCTGATGCTCGTGAGCGCCATGAGGCGGTTCGCATGCTGTCTGAGGCGCTTGTCGGATTCCTCCCTGACGAGCTTGATCTCTTTGTGGATTCTGATGACGTGCCGCTGTTGCTGGCCGAGGTAGGCGACGAAGACGAGCACGATGACCGAGAGTCCGATGATGAGTACCATGTCCGTCTTGACCCAGGGCCAGAAACGGGCGATGCGCTCGTTGATGAGCGGCGGTATCGCGGTTCCGAGCCCGATCGTCGTGAGGATGAGAACGGCGGCAACAAAGAGCCAATTTCGCCAGATGTTCCAGTAGAACCTGCGGTCGTCGCCCTGCTGCGGCTT
>DATCCP010000202.1:0-18410 GCA_036511215.1 Candidatus Krumholzibacteriaceae bacterium | reverse complement strand
CGACCTCCCGTCCGCCCGTCTGCAAGATCATGGACTTCGGGAAGTTCAAGTACGAGCAGAGCAAGAAGGCGCGGGAATCGCGGAAGAAGCAGCACACGACGCATCTCAAGGAGATCAAGATCCGTCCGAAGATCGAGGAGCACGACCTCCAGTTCAAGCTCCGGAACGCGGAGAAATTCCTCACGGACAGAGACAAGGTGAAGATCACCGTCATCTTCCGCGGCCGCGAGATGGAGCATATCGACATGGGGAGAAAGATCCTCGAGCGGATCGTCACGCAGTTCTCGGATATCGCAATCATCGAAAAGGACGCGATACAGGTCGGCAAGATGATATCCATGATCCTGGGTCCTCGTTCCGATAGAAAAGGGGGCTAGAAGAGCACCATGCCGAAAATCAAGACCAATCGGGCAGCACACAAGCGGTTCCGCGTGACCGGCACCGGCAAGATAAAACGGACGAAGGCGTACGCGAGCCATATACTCACGAAGAAAACCAGCAAGCGGAAACGCGGCCTGCGCAAGGGGACGACGGTCGCCGCCAGCGACGCGAAACGCGTCCGTCGGATGCTGGGCATGTAGCGCACGCTTCTCAATTCCCTACATGGGCAGGTTTGCACAAGCCGCAGGAGGAATCACAGTATGCCGAGAACCAAACATGGCGTCCCTTCGAAAAGCCGCAAAAAAAAGATCCTGAAACGGGCGAAGGGCTATTTCGGGAGCCGCCACACCCTGTATCGCCCCGCCCGCGAGGCCGTGAATCGGGCGCTCGTCTACGCCTATCGGGACCGCCGCGCCCGGAAGCGTGATTTCCGCAAGCTGTGGATCGTGCGGATCAACGCGGCCGCGCGGCTCAACGGGTTGAGCTACAACCGGTTGATCGACGGCCTCAAGAAATCGAACGTCGAGATCAATCGCAAGGTCCTCGCGGAACTCGCCATAAATGACGCGGCGAGCTTCACGCGGCTCGCCGAGATGGCGAAGGAATCTCTTTCATGAACGAGCGTGCCGATCGCGCGCGCGCGGATGAGCTCGCGACGGAGGCCGGGAAGGTCTTCGCCGAGGCGAGCGATCTCGACGCACTCGAAGAGGCGAGGATACGATTCATCGCTCGCAAGGGGGAGATCACGGCGCTCCTGCGCTCCATCGGAAGTCTTCCGCCCGAAGAACGTCCCGGTTTCGGGGATCTCGTCAACGATCTCAAGGCGAGGATCCAGGATCTCTACGATAGACGCAGGGCCGCTCTCACGGAAGGGACGGGGGAAGAGGACTATTTTCTCGGAGATCCGACGCTCCCGGGACGGCGGACGCTTACCGGTGGGCGTCACGTGCTTCAGAGGGTCCTGGCCGACCTCACGGGCATCTTCTTCGGGATGGGATACTCCCTCGCCGAGGGGCCCGACGTCGAGCTCGATTATTACAACTTCGAGGCGCTCAATTTTCCGATAGACCATCCGTCGCGCGACACGCAGGACACATTCTATATCAACAACGATATCCTCCTGAGAACGCAGACCTCGCCCGTGCAGGTCAGATACATGGAGAAACACGCGCCCCCGCTCCGGATCATCGTGCCTGGACGCGTGTACCGGAATGAAACGCCGGATCCTTCGCATGCGTCCGAGTTCCTTCAGATGGAGGGGCTCTATGTCGACCGGAACGTATCGCTCGCCGACTTGCGGAACGACGTGACGCATTTCGTGCGGGCCCTGTTCGGATCCGACGCGAAGGTGCGCTTCAGACCTCACTTCTTTCCGTTCACGGAGCCGAGCGCCGAGGCCGACATGTCGTGCTTCGCGTGCCGCGGCGCCGGCTGCGCCATCTGCGGCAAGACCGGTTGGATCGAGATCGGGGGCGCTGGAATGGTGCATCCGCACGTTTTCCGCTACGCCGGCTACGATCCGGACGCGTACACGGGGTTCGCGTTCGGGCTCGGGGTCGACAGGCTCGCTATGCTCAAGTACGGCATTGACGACATCCGCCGGCTTCTCGCGAACGATCTCAGGTTCCTGCGGCAGTTCTGGGGGGAGACAGGGGTGGAGGTGCTCGAATGAAGGTGAGCCTGAGTTGGCTGAAGCGGTACGTCCAGATCGAAGAGCCGCCCGCAACCCTCGCGAACGATCTGACGATGTTCGGTGTCAACGTAGAAGGAGTCGAGGCACTCGCCCCGCCCTTTAGGGGTGTCGTCTTCGGGAAGGTCCTCGAAGCGAAGAAGCATCCGGGCGCCGACCGCCTGAGCCTCTGTACCGTCGATACGGGCGGCGCACGGCCGCTCAGCATCGTCTGCGGGGCGCCGAACGTGAAGACGGACATGCGGGTCGCGGTCGCGCTCGAGGGCGCGATGCTCGCGGGCGGGCTCAAGATCAAGAAATCGAAGATCCGCGGGCAGTTGTCGGAAGGAATGATCTGCTCGGAACCGGAGCTCGGCATCGGCGAGGATCACAACGGCATTCTGTCGCTCGACTTCGACGAGAAGCCGGGTGTGAGCCTCGAGGGAAGACTCGGAGAGACTGAGTACGTCTTCGACGTCGAGGTGACGCCGAACCGGCCCGATCTTCTGTGCCATCTCGGGATCGCCCGGGAGATAGCCGCGCTCTACAGGCGCACGCTCCGTTTCCCGGACGTGTTCGGCCTCGAGGCGGGAGACGATTTCAATCTCAGGATCGAGAACGACGCCGATTGCCCGAGGTACACCGCGGCCTTTGTCGATGATATCGTCGTCGGACCGTCGCCGGCGTGGATGCAGAAGCTTCTCAAATCCGTCGGGCTCAACGCGATCAACAACATCGTCGATGCGACGAACTTCGTGCTGATGGAGCTCGGACAGCCGCTCCATGCGTTCGACCGGGACGCGCTCGCGAAGGACACGATCGTCGTGCGGCGCGCGAGGAAGGGGGAGCGGATCGTGACCCTCGACGGGGTCGAGCGCGAGCTCGAGCCCGAGATGCTCGTCATAGCGGACGACGCGCGGCCGGTCGCCATCGCCGGCGTCATGGGGGGACGGGAGACCGAGGTTACCGAAGGGACGAAACGCCTCGTCGTCGAAAGCGCCATGTTCAATCCGCGCCTCGTTCGCAGGGCGAGACAGCGCCTCAAGCTCGAGACGGAGGCGTCCTACCGCTTCGAGCGGGAAGCGGATGTGGGGATCATGATGGACGCGGCAGCCCGCGCCCTGCGCCTCATCGAGGAGATGGGGGCCGGCAAGCCCGCGAAGCTGTGCGCCGAGCGTGTCGGAGATGCAAAGGCCCTCGAGAGACGGACGATCTCCCTCAGGGTGGGCCAGGCGAACCGCGTCATGGGAACGCAGCTCGCCGGGGACGATATCGCCTCCCTTCTCGATCGCCTCGATCTTTCTTCGCGGGTTTACGGCGACTCGATCCATGTCTCCGTTCCGACCTTCCGGCGCGACATTCGCGAGGAGATCGACCTCATCGAGGAGGCGGCGCGCACCTATGGTTACGAGAACATCGGGCGGGATGACGAGACGAGGTGCAGCATCTTCTCCAGGGTCGCGGCGGATACCGGGAGGAACGAAGGGATCGTTGCCCATCTCGTCGCCCGCGGGTTCGCCGAAGTGGTTACGAGTTCCTTCATGGATTCGAGGGATCCCGCCCGTATGGGGTGGGATCAGCGGGACGAGCGGATCCGGCCCGTGCGCATTTTGAACCCTCTCACGGAGACCCAGTCCACGCTCCGAACGAGCCTCATCCCGGCCCTTCTCGGCGTTGTGAAGCGGAATACTCCCGCCGAACAGGAAGAGCTCCGCATCTTCGAGATCGGGAAGGTGTTTATCCCGGGGCCGGAGGGGGCGGGGCTTCCGCGGGAGGAGCTGCATTTGGCGGCTGTCTTTGTCCGCCAGGCTGGGCCTCTCCAGTGGATGGAGAAGCAGCGTCAAAGCGATTTCTTCGATATGAAAGGCGAGCTCGAGGGGCTCTTCGAGCGGCTCGGGCTCGGTCAGAGCGTCAAGATGACGAGGCCGCACGAGGGAAAGGGACAGGTCTTTCATTGGGTCATGGGGGGCGTCGTAGTCGCCGAGGGGGGAGTCATCGCCAAGGGCGTATCGGAGGTCTTCGACGTCGATTATCCCGTCTACTACTTCGATTTCAGGGTCGACGCCCTGCCTCCGGCGGGGGCGGGATGGCCGAAGTTCAGGATGATCAGCCAGTATCCGGCGGTAAAGCGCGATCTCTGCATCGTCGTCAGCGAGAAGGTGCGTTTTATCGAGGTTAGAAACGTTATCACGAAGCAGGCACAATATCTTGATTCCATTCGACTTTTCGATTACTATAGGGGTGGGCATCTTGGAGAGGGCAAACGAAGCTACACGTTCCGGCTGAGCTTCCGGTCCTCCGAGGGGACCCTCGACAGCATTGCGGTCGACAGGGAAGTTCAGCGGATACTCGGCGCGCTGCAGCGGGAGCTTGCGGCCGCCTTGCGAACGGAGTAGGGGAGGCTTTTTGATGGCTGGCAGCGGGATCATCAACCTCGACATGCTCGAGGAGAAGATAACCAAGGCGGCGGAGCATATCGCCCGGCTGAGAGACGAGAAAATCAGGCTGGAAGAGATCAATAAAGAGTTGAAAGAAAAAATCGATTCGTTGTATATTAAGAATGAGGAGTTGACGAGGGAACTCGAAATCTTACGGACTGACAAGCAACGGACAGGAGATTTCGATAAAACGAGAGAGGAGATAAAAGGAAAAGTTGAGGAGATGCTGGCGCGGCTGGATGAGCTCGATATCTGAGCCGTCGCCGGTTGAACAAGGTTGATTCGGGTTTTTGGGGGGTAGGATCGGTTCCGCGTTGATTTTGGAAGGAAAGTCTCATGACCGAAAAAAGCACTGAAAAAGTGGAGATTTTTGGTCAAGAGTATAAGATCAAAGGAGTGGGTAACCCTCAGTATGTACATAAAATAGCAGGGTATGTGGACAGGAAGATGAGGGAGATAGCCCATTCGAGCGGTATCATGTCTCAGTCGCGAATCGCCATATTAGCTGCTCTCAATATCTCGGACGAGCTCTACCAGGAGCGTGAAGAGCGTGAGAGGCTCCAGGCGGACCTCGAAGGAAAGGCTGCGCGTTTGGGCGAGCTCCTTGATAGCAAGATCAGCGTTGAACGATAATCCTCCTCACCCCGTGGTGTTGGCAGATCGTCAGGGGATCGGCGAGGATATGTAGGTTCCATACGAAGTGAGAAATTCCCTACCGTGCTCGTGATGGAGAAGTAAATTTTGAGCCAACACCTTTAGCCCGGAAGTCTTATATCTGGTCGTGGATGCCAGGCCCGGGAAAGCCGGGATCGCAGAAGCGGTCATGCGGACTTCCACCTTGTTGTTGGGGCTTCAAAGGAGACTTCGCCACACGGCACAGCGTGGGGAATTTTAATATCCAACCACGCGCCCCGGCATCTCCCGTAGCCCGGAATTTTCATATCTCATATATCAATGCGGTCTAAGCCCACGCCAGAACTGACTCAAGTCGCGCGGAGGTGAGCGGCCCGATCGAGTATCGGGTGAATACATATGCAAGGAGTATTCTTTTACACGTCGGCCGGGATCTTTGTCCTCTTCATCGGCCTCGTTGCCGGGTGGCTCATAAACAAGAAGGTCTCCGAGAGCCATCTCAAGCACACGAGAAAACTCGCCGAGAACATCATCGCCGATGCCCAGCGCGAAGCGGAAACGCAGAAGAAGGCGGCGATTCTCGAGGCGAAGGACGAATGGTACCAGGCGAAGCTCAGATTCGAGAAAGAGACACAGGAGGGGCGACAGGAGCTCAAGAAGCAGGAGCGGCGCCTCGAGGAGAAGGAGCAGAACATCAATCGAAAGGTCGACTACCTGGAGAATCGCGAGCAGGAGGTCGCCGAGAAACAGAAGCTCCTCGATGGCAAGCTCCAGGCGGTCGCCGACAAGCACGAGGATCTCAATCACGTGCTCCGGATGCAGAACGACAAGCTCGAAAAGATCGCCGGCATGAGCAAGGACGAGGCGAAAAAGCTTCTCATCACGAACCTCGAGAGCGAGGCGCGGCACGAGGCCGCGAAGAAGATCCGCGACATTCGCGAGGAGGCGGATCGGAACGCCGTCAAGGAAAGCCGTGAGATCCTCACGCTCGCGATCGAACGATGCGCGGCGGACCACGTCGTCGAATCGACCGTTTCGGTGGTCGATCTCCCGAGCGACGAGATGAAGGGGCGCATCATCGGGCGCGAGGGGCGCAACATCAGGGCGTTCGAGAGTGCGACGGGTATCGACGTCATCATCGACGACACACCGGAGGCGGTCATTCTCTCGGGATTCGATCCGATCAGGCGCGAGGTCGCGCGCCTTTCCCTCGAGAAGCTCGTGAAGGACGGACGGATCCATCCGGGTCGCATCGAGGAGGTCGTCGAGAAGACGCGGAAGGAGCTCCTCGAAGCGATCCGTGAGATCGGCGAGCAGACCTGCCTCGAGCTCAACATCCACGGGCTCCATCCCGAGCTCGTGAAGCTTCTCGGACGTCTCAAGTACCGCACTTCCTACGGTCAGAACGTGCTCCAGCATTCGAAGGAGGTCGCGTACCTGTCGAGTCTGCTCGCGGGCGAGCTCGGTGCCGACCCGGTGATCGCCAAGCGCGCCGGCCTCCTCCACGACATCGGCAAGGCGGCCGACCACGAGATGGAGGGCGGGCACGCCACGATCGGCGGGGAGCTCGTGAAGCGCTACGGGGAGAACGAGAAGATCATCAACGCCGTCGGCGCGCACCACGAGGACATCGAGGCGACCTCGATGCTGACGCACCTCGTCTCCGCCGCGGACGCCATTTCGGGCGCACGCCCCGGCGCGCGGCGCGAGACGCTCGAGAACTATATCAGGCGCCTCGAAAAGCTCGAGAAGATCGCCGACGCCTTCGACGGCGTCGAAAAGTCCTACGCGATCCAGGCCGGACGCGAGATTCGCATCCTCGTCAATTTCAAGAGAATCGACGACGCGCAGGCGATGGATCTGTGCTCCGAGATCGCCCGCAAGATCGAGGGGGACATGGAGTACCCGGGCCAGATCAAGGTGGTCGTCGTGCGGGAGACGAGAGCGGTCGACTACGCGCGTTGACGTGGGGGAATCTATGCGTGTTCTGTTTCTCGGCGATATTATCTCGAAGGCGGGCAGAAAGGCGCTCGCGGATGGACTCGAGACGATCAAGGCGCGCCTCGCCGTCGATCTCTGCGTGGGGAACGTGGAGAACGCCGCCGGCATTTTCGGCGTGACACCGAAGGTGATCGACGAGATCGTCGCGTCGGGCGTCGATCTCATGACGAGCGGGAATCATGTCTGGGACAAGCGGGAGGGAATTGGGCTTCTCGATTCGCGGGACGATATCCTCCGCCCGGCGAACTATCCACCCGGCGTGCCTGGCAGGGGGTTCGTCGTGCGCGAGATCAAGGGAGCGCCCCTCTCCCTGATCAATCTCCAGGGACGGACCTTCATGATTCCGATCGACTGTCCCTTCCGAAGCGCCGACCTGATCCTGTCCGAGATCCCGCCGGGCGTGAAGATCATCCTCGTCGATTTCCACGCGGAGGCGACGAGCGAGAAGCAGGCGCTCGGGGCCTACCTCGACGGGCGCGTGAGCGCGGTCGTGGGGACCCACACGCACGTGCAGACCGCCGATGAGCGCCTCCTTCCCGGCGGCACCGCTTTCATAACGGACGTCGGTATGGTCGGCCCGGTGGATTCGGTCATCGGGGTCCGGAAGGAACAGGTGATCGAGCGGTTCACACGCGCGCTGCCCGTACGATTCGACGTGGCGAGCGGCCCCGTGT
This sequence comes from Candidatus Krumholzibacteriaceae bacterium, assembly GCA_036511215.1. Lineage (GTDB taxonomy): Bacteria > Krumholzibacteriota > Krumholzibacteriia > Krumholzibacteriales > Krumholzibacteriaceae > SSS58A. The sequence continues at coordinate 10,614 of DATCCP010000202.1, read as the reverse complement.
GCATCTGCGGCCTCCTCGTCGATATCGACGACGCGACGGGGCGCGCCCGGGAGGTCCTGCGGGTTCGCGAGGAGATCGAAATCCACGAGGAACTGCTATGATTCCGGAAAAGGACAAGCTCATAGACGGGAAGGCGGCGGCCGAGAGCATCCTCTCGGAGGTCGCCGCGGAGGCGGCGGATTTCGCGAGCCGGCATCGAGCGCCTTTCATCACGGTGATCATCGTCGGGGAAGATCCGGCCTCGCAGGTATACGTCAAAAACAAGGTTACCGCCGCCGGCCGGTGCGGAATCGGTTCCTCGCTCATCGAGCTTCCGGCATCGGTCGAAGCCTCGTATCTGCTCGAGCGCATCGGCAGGCTCAACGCCGACCGCGGCGTCGACGGCGTTCTCGTGCAGATGCCGCTCCCGCCGCGCATCGATCAGCAGACGGTTATCGAAGCGATTTCGCCGTCGAAGGACGTAGACGGGCTCCATCCGTATAACGTCGGGCGGTTGGCGACGGACAAGCCGCGCTTTGTCCCCTGCACGCCGCGCGGCATTCTGGAGCTCTTCGCGCGTTACGGCGTGGAGACGGAGGGAAGGCGCGCCGTCGTCGTCGGGAGAAGCATTCTGGTCGGCAAGCCGGTGGCGCTCTTGCTCGCGCGGAAACACCGGAGCGGAAACGCGACCGTCACCGTGTGCCATTCCCATACGGAAGATCTCGGCGCCGTCACGCGGGATGCCGACATACTCGTCGCCGCCATCGGGAAGGCGCACGTCATCACGGGGGACATGATCAAGGACGGGGCGGTCGTCATCGACGTCGGGACGAACCGGATCGCCGATCCGGCGGCGAAGAAGGGGTATCGTCTCACGGGGGATGTCGATTTCGCATCCGCGTATCCAAAGGTTTCGCTCATCACGCCCGTTCCGGGCGGCGTGGGGCCCATGACCGTCGCGATGCTCATGCGGAACACGCTCCAGGCGGCGAAATGGGCGCATGGAGTGGAGAATGAAGGGTAGCATCCCGCACGAACCGCTCGGCGAGGCGCAGCGGGACGTATACACGGTGACGGAGATCTCGGACGCCGTCAGGCAGCACCTCGAATCGGAATTCCCCCGCGTCAGCGTCATCGGGGAGATTGCGAACCTCAAGCACCACACATCGGGGCACACATATTTCACGCTGCGGGACAGCGCGAGCATGCTGCACGCCGTGCTCTTTCGCCGGTACGCGGAGCGCCTCGCGTCGATGCCCGAGAACGGCATGCTCGTCATCGCGCCGGGACGCATCTCGCACTTCGGCGGCTCGGGGCAGACGCAGCTCATTGCGACCGATCTCATTCCTGCCGGGCGGGGGAGCATGGAGCTCGAGTTCCGGCGCCTGCTCGAGCGCCTCATGAACGAGGGGCTCACGGCCGCCGAGCGGAAGCGGCCCATCGCCCGCTATCCATCGAGAATCGCGGTCATCACCTCGCCAACGGGGGCGGTCATCCGGGACATCCTCGACACAATCGCGAGGAGATGGCCCATCGCCGGGGTCGTGCACGTCCCGGCCGATGTGCAGGGCCCGGGCGCGGCGCGATCGATCGCCGCCGCGTTCGAGACCGTCAACGCGATGGACGATATCGACACGGTCATTCTCGCGCGGGGCGGCGGGAGCGTCGAAGATCTCTGGACCTTCAATCTCGAGGAGGTTGCACGCGCGATCGCCGGGTCCGTTCATCCGGTCATCACGGGAATCGGACATGAGATCGATACGACGGTGGCCGATCACGTCGCCGATGTGCGCGCCGCGACGCCGACGGCGGCGGCGGAGCTCGCGACTCCGCGCTCGCAGGACGTCGAGCGAGCCGTCGCCGATGCGATGAACCGGATCGCGCTTCTCGTGAAGGGCGCGCTGGATAACAGGCTTCACCTTATCGAATACCTCGTCCGGAGCGGCGCGTTTCCCGCGATCGAGCGACGGATGGAGCGCGCGGAGCTCGACGTCGACGATTCACTCGACGGGTTGTGCCAGTGGTGGCGCGAGCGCCGGAGCGAGCTTGACAGCGTTCTTGACTCGCACGAAGCCGGGATGCGGGAAGCGGTCCGGGAGCGCATGCAGGCGTCGGGAAACTCGCTCGGATCTGCCGCAGGACGGCTTTCGCTGGGGAGCCCGGGAGAGCATATTCACGTCTCGCGGGAACGCATCGAGCACAGTATCGCGATGCTGCGCTCCGGCGCGAGGGGAGGGCTTTCCGTCCGCAGAAACGATCTGACGGGCACGGTGCATGCCCTGTCCGCGCTCGATCCGCGGGGCGTTCTGCGAAGGGGCTACACGGTATGCACGACGAACGACGGCTCGCGCGTTATACCGCGCGTCGAGGGCGTCGCGAAGGATTCCGAAATGGCGGTGCATTTTTACGACGGCGATGCCCTCTGCACGGTCACACGGAAAGGGAGGAAGCTGAGCCCATGGCGAAAAAGGTGAACTTTGAGGAGGCGCTCGGGCGCCTCAACGAGATCGTAAAGAGGCTCGAGGGAGGGGACGTGCCCCTCGAGGAGAGCATGAAGCTGTATGAGGAAGGGATGCGGCTCGGGAACATCTGCCGTCAGATTCTGAACGAGGCGGAGAGTCGCATGAAACGTCTCACCACGGAGATTGCCGGTCAGGCCGGCGAAGAAAATGAGTAGACCGACGAACGTCGATTTCGAAGCGAGGTTCGCGGGGGACCGGCGCGCCGTGGAGGAGCGCCTCGCGGCGATTCTCCCCCCCGAAAACGAGCCGCCGGAGTCTCTTCATGGCGCGATGCGCTACGCGACGATCGGCGGCGGGAAACGCATTCGGGCGGTTCTCTGTCTCGGTGCGCACAGACTCTGCGGTGATCCCTTTCCGGATGGAGCACTCGAGGCGGGATGCGCTATCGAGTGCCTCCACGCGTACACGCTCATTCACGACGATCTGCCCGCCCTCGACAACGACGATGTCAGGCGCGGGAAGCCTTCGTGCCACAAACGCTACGGCGAAGCGATCGCCATCCTCGCCGGGGACGCCCTGCAGGCGCTCGCGTTCGAGAGCCTCGGCCGGTGCGGGGCCCCTCCCGCGAACGTCGCCGAGGCGGTCCGCATTCTGGGCCGCGCCGCCGGTTCGCGGTTTCTCGTGGGGGGACAGGTTGCCGACGTCGAGGCGGTGGGGCGCGACGGGACGGAGGAGCTCGTACGCTTCATTCACTCGCGCAAGACCGCCGAGCTCATCGCGGCATCCCTCTCGATCGGCGCGGCGCTCGCCGGATCGCCGGAGAGCACGAGAACGGAGATTCACGATATCGGCCGCGCCGCGGGACTCGCATTCCAGATCATCGACGACATTCTCGATGTCGAGGGGAGCGCGGAGAAGGTCGGAAAAACCTTGCGGAAGGACGACAAAAGGGGGAAAATCACTTATCCGGCATGCTTCGGAATCGAACGGTCCCGCGAGACGGCCAGCGGGCTCATCGCCGACGCTGCGCGCAGGATTCGGGGGCTGGGAGACGAAGGCTATCTTCAGTACCTTTTTTCATTGATCGCCGAGCGTTCATCCTGAAATGTTCAGACAGGTTCTATACCGCGAGATCTTTATCGTACCCATCATGTGCGGGTTTCTCGTGCAGATCATCAAGATGCTTGTCTATCTCGTCGCGGAGAAGAAGATCAGTATCGGCAAACTCGCACAAATCGACGGGATGCCGAACCTGCATTCCGCCGTGTTCAGCTCTCTGTCGGCGGCGATCGGAATAAAGTACGGGTATTCATCCATTCTGTTCTCTCTCGCCGCGGGGTACACCGTCATCATCATTCATGACACGACGCGGCTCAAGGGGGAGAAGGGCAAGCAGACCTACGTGCTCAGCAGGATCATCTCGAGCGTCGAAAGCTACCGCGATATCGCCAGTGACTGGGAGCTTCGGGCGCGGCGGTTCGAGCCTCTCGACGTCCTGTGCGGAACGGCGCTCGGCGTCGTCGGCACGTACCTGATTCTTTAACGCGGAGCAACGCGGATGGCTCTCCTCGATCGCATCCAGACCCCCGCAGACCTCAAGAAGCTCTCGCTCGAAGAGCTGAAGGCCCTGAGCTGCGAGATCAGGGAGTACATCATAGAGATCGTCTCCCGGCGGGGCGGGCACCTTGCATCGAGCCTCGGCGCGGTCGAGATCACGCTCGCCCTCCATTACGTTTTCGATTCGCCCCGCGACAAGATCCTGTGGGACGTGGGGCATCAGAGCTACGCGCACAAGATCGTCACCGGACGGAAAGAGGCCTTCGCGGGGCTCAGAACCCGCGGGGGAATCAGCGGTTTTCCGAGCATTGCCGAGAGCGAGCACGATGCGTTCGGCGTCGGCCACGCGAGCACGGCGATATCGGCGGCGCTCGGGCTTGCCGTCGCGCGCGACTTGCGCGGCGAGGATAATTACGTCATATCGGTCGTCGGGGACGGCGCTCTCTCCGGGGGGCTCGCCTTCGAGGGTATCAACCAGGCGGGGCACCTCAAGAAGAACAAGTTCATCATCGTCCTCAACGACAACGAGATGTCGATCTCGAAGAACGTGGGCGCTCTATCGCGCTATCTGACGAGAATCACGACGCAGAAGGTGTACCTGCAGTTCGAGGCGGACGTGTGGGAGCTTCTCGGAAAGGTGCCGCGATACGGTCTCAAGGCCCGAAAGCTCGCCCGGCGGATGAAGGAGAGCATCAAGAATCTCGTCGTGCCCGACATCGTCTTCGAGGAGCTCGGCTTCCGTTACCTCGGGCCCCTCGACGGCCACGACCTGGAGCAGCTCGTCGCGTCGCTCACGCAGATCAGGGACGTTCCCGGGCCCGCCATCGTGCACGTCATGACGAAGAAGGGGAAAGGGTACGCGTTCGCGGAGAATGACGCCGAGAAGTTCCACGGCATCGGGAGCTTCTCCGCCGCCACGGGGGACTCGGGGACCGCGGGAATGAAACCGACCTACAGTGAGGTTTTCGGCGCCGCGCTCGTCGAGCTCGCCCGGCGCGACCCGCTCGTCGTCGCGGTCACGGCGGCGATGAAGGAAGGGACGGGGCTGTCCATTTTCGCGGATACCTATCCCGAACGGTTCTTCGACGTCGGGATCGCCGAGCAGCACGCGGTCACGTTCGCCGCCGGGCTCGCGCGGTCGGGATTGAAACCATTCGTTGCGATTTACTCGACGTTTCTCCAGCGGGGGTTCGATCAGATCATCCATGATGTGGCGCTCCAGCGTCTGCCGGTGCGCTTCGTCATCGATCGCGCGGGGCTCGTCGGTGAGGACGGACCGACGCACCACGGGGCCTTCGACCTGAGCTATCTTCGCCTCGTTCCCGGAATGGTGATCATGGCGCCGCGCGACGAGGAAGAGCTCCGGCGCATGTTGCGGGCGGCCCTGGCCTACGAGGCGGGGCCCATTGCGATCAGGTTCGCGCGAGGCGCGGTCGCGGGGGTCGAGCCGCATCCGACAGGGGATGCGGTCGCCATCGGAAAGGGTGAGCTCCTGCGTCGGGGAGCGGACGCGTCCCTCGTCGCCGTGGGTTCGATGGTCCGGATCGCGGAGGGCGCGGCCGACATTCTCGCGCGCTCCGGGGTCGCCGTATCCGTCGTCGACGCGAAATTCATCAAGCCGCTCGATGCCGGTCTCATCCTGTCGGTGGCCGCGTCCGGAGCTCCCGTATTCGCTCTCGAGGAGAACGCGGTGACGGGAGGTTTCGGCGAGGCTGTGCTCGAGCTCTGTGCCGGGCGCGCTCTCGCGAACAGAATCACGGTCCTCGGCATACCGGACCGTTTCGTGCCTCACGGGACGAGAGCGGAGCTCCTGGGGGAGATCGGCCTCACGCCGGAAGGCGTTGCGGCGGCCGTGGAACGGGGCATCGGTTCGCACCGGGAAGCGGGTCAGGGAGGAATTCAATGAAGATCATGAGGCTCGGGCTTGTCGCGAACGTGCACAAGAAGGAGATACGGGACGTCGTCTCCGGCGTGCTCGGTCTTATTCCGCGGAACGTCTCCGTATACGGGCTCGAGGAGACCGCGCGGCTCGCGCCCGAGGGAACGGTGCAGAGCGTCGAATCGCTCGGGGGCTGCGACGCCGTTCTCGCGCTCGGCGGGGACGGCACGATCCTCATGGCGGCCCGCATGGTCGCCGAGCACGAAATACCGATCCTTGGAATCAAGATCAGGAGTCTCGGCTTTCTCGCCGAGGACGATCCGAAGCGGGCGGTCGCCGATCTCTTCGCAGGGAGATACTCCGTTCAGAACCGGATACGGCTCGAGGTCAGCCGGGAAGGCGCGCCCGGGGAACCCAGGAGTTTTTCCGCGCTCAACGACGCGGTTATTCACGGGGTTGGCGTTTCGCGCGTCATTCACCTCGAGACGACGATCGACGGCGCCGTGCTCGGCGAGTACCTCGCGGACGGCGTGATCGTGTCGACACCGACCGGGTCGACCGCCTACTCGCTCGCGGCGGGGGGACCGATCATCAATCCGACGAGCGTCGAAGCCTTCATCATCACGCCGCTCTGTCCGCATTCCCTCTCGGTGCGGCCGATCGTCGTGAGCGCCGGGGAACGGTTCTCCATCGCGCTCGTCGAGCAGGGACCGGAGACGCTGCTCACGATCGACGGGCAGCAGTCCTGCTCGGTGAGGGTGGGGGAACGGCTCGTGTTTCAGCGGAGTCCGAAGGCAACGAAGCTCATCGTCACGGAAGGGTACAGTTTCTACGATCTCGTGAGGCGTAAGCTGCGCTGGGGGGGAATGCTTCGCCAGGACCATTGATCGGGGGAGGTTGGGGATGCTCAGGGAGATCAGGATCCGGAATCTGGCCATCGTAGAGGACGCCGTAATCCCATTCGGCGCGGGGCTCAACGTCATGACCGGCTCGACGGGCGCGGGGAAATCGATAATTCTCGCCGCGGTCGAGCTCCTCTCGGGCTCGCGGGCGAAGAAGTCGCTCATCAGGAAAGGCGAAGGGAGCCTTTCGGTCGAAGGCGTATTCACGGTCGACGGCCGGTGGCCCTTCCGCGAGAAACTCGGGATGACCCCGGAGGAAACGGAGCTCTCGATACGGCGGGAGCTTTCGGCCGACGGACGCAACCGGATCTGGATCAACGGCATGCTCGCGACCGTCTCGTCGGCCCACGACACGGCCCGCGCGCTCCTCGAGCTCCACGGGCAGCACAGGCAACAGGAGTTTCTCGACGCCGCCAACCATATCCTCTACCTCGATGCATGGGGTGATTACCGCGAGCTCCTCGCTCGGGCGATGGAGGCGATCGAACGATTTCGAAGGCTCTCGGAGGATCTCGAGCGCCTCGTCGCCGCGGAGGAGGAGCATCGCCGGCGCGAGGACTACCTCAGGTTTCAGCTCTCGGAGCTCGAGGAGCTCAAGCTCGAAGCGGGAGTCGACCGGAGGCTCGAATCGCGCATCAGGCAGCTTGAGAACAAACAGAAGTTCATCTCGGCGCTCGAGGAGTCGCGCGGGATGCTCGAGGGAGAAGAGGGCTCGGCCGTGGAAAAGCTCGCCGGCGCGGCACGCGCCCTCGAGGGAATCGCCTCGATAGACCCGGCATGGGGAGGCGCCGCCGAGGGGCTCGGGAGCGCGCGCATATCGATACAGGAGATCGCGCGGGCAATCTCTCGCGCCCTTGCGGAAGCGGACGGCGCCCCTGATGACGTCGAGAGTCTCCAGCAGCGGCTCGCGGGAATCCAGCGTGCGGCGCGCAAACACGGGCTGGACGTGGAAGGGCTCATCGGGAAGCGCGACGAGATCCGGCGAATCCTGAAATCGCTCGAAGACGGTTCAACGACGATCGCGGACGCGCGGCGGGATCGGGAAGCGGCGAAACGGGAGCTCGCACCGCTCCTGGAGGAGCTCAGCCGCCGACGCGCGCGGAGCGCCCGACGGCTCGACAGCGAGGTGACGAATGAGCTCCAGAGGCTCGGGATGAAAGGGGCGCTCTTTGCGACGGCCGTCGAGAGGATCGAAAATAGTGCTTCCCAAGACGATGAAAAGAAAATAGATTTGTCGCCGAGGGGCTGGGATCGCGTCGAGTTCAGGATTCGCACGAACGTCGGCGAGGAGATGCATCCCCTCTCGGACATCGCTTCCGGGGGAGAGCTTTCCCGGATAACGCTCGTTTTGAAGAAGCTCGAGGTCGAGGAGCGGAAAATTCCGACCCTCATCTTCGACGAGATCGATACAGGGCTCGGAGCCGATCTCGGCGGCGTCGTCGCGGAGCGGCTTGAGGAGCTCGCAAAGAGGTACCAGATTGTGTGCATCACGCACCTGCCCCAGGTGGCCGCAAAGGCGGCCCACCACATTCGGGTCGCCAAGCAGGTGAGGGATGAGCGAACGATCGCTTCCGCGCGCGTTCTCGAAGGGCGCGAGCGGGTCGACGAGATCGCGAGAATGCTCGGGGGTAAGGGGAAGCTCCGCGAGGAACTGGCGGAGGAGCTTCTCGAGAATGAAGAGGGGCGCCCGTAGCTCAGCTGGATAGAGCACCAGCCTCCGGAGCTGGGTGTCGGAGGTTCGAATCCTCTCGGGCGCGCCATCTTTATTTGCCACATAGGCGGGTTTCATCCGACATGCGAATTGCTCTGTTGGTTTATCTTGCTGTGTGCGCGGTCGTCGCGCACCAGGACGCGGCGGCTCAACCGGCCGGCGTAAACGCGGATTCCCTCGAGGCAATGGTGCGCTTTCTCACGGTCGATCCCGCGACGCATGCGCTGCGGAGCAGGTTCGTTCTCCGGGAGAAGGACATCGGCGCGGTCGCCGACTCTCTCGTCGCGCGCCTCGAGCGGTACACGGGGAATCCGGTGGACCGTCTCCCGTTCCTCATTCACGACCACGTCTACTCGAATGACAGCACCTTCACCGCCGAGAATATCGTCGCTCGGCTGATGGGGACCGGCGTCCTCTCCAGCGTCCTTCTCGTCACGGCGCATTACGACGCGATAGCCGCGAGGGTTGACTCCTTCCGGCGGGACTGGCGGACGATGAGCGCCCCGGGCGCCGACGATAACGCGACGGGCGCCGCCGCGGTGATGGAGCTCGCCAGATCGCTTCCCCGCGGCGCCTTTCCGTTCGATGTTCTCTTTGTCCTCTTTTCCGGCGAGGAGCTCGGGAAGCTCGGGAGCGCCGATTTCGTATCTCGATTCGGAAGCCTCTACGGCGAAGAGATTCTCGGGGTCATAAACTTCGACATGCTCGGGTTTCATCCTGCGCAATCCGCCGGAGGCGCCTCGAGTCCGGTGCTCCTGACGGACTACCGCTCCGGCTGGCTCGCCGACATGATCGCGGCGTCGGCGATGGGCTCCGCCCACGCGGTCTCATTCCGCGTGGCCAAGCCCGGGCCTTCGAACTACGATCACGGATCGTTCTGGGACCGGCAGATTCCCGCGGTGACGATCACGGAGCCGCTCACGGAGAACAACTTCATCGCGTATCCGTTCTATCATATGGTGGCCGATACTATCAGCGGGGATATCGATTTCCCATTTGCGTCGACGCTCGCCGACGCGGCGGGGGATTTTATCGCTCGCTTCGCCGCGTCCCCCGCGGATATCGCGGTGCTTCCCTCGGACATGATGCTTGTCAGAGACACGCTTTTGACCGGTGTCAGGACGTTCGATGTCGGGGACTCCATCGGCGTGCTTGTGAGAGTCAGGAACACGGGAAGCCTCCCGGCATCCGCGAACGCGTCGATCCGGCTCACCGTGTCGATTGAAAACGGCGCCGGCGAGAGGGTGCTGTTCTCCGGAGGCGTTCCGGCGCCGGAGCCTCTCGGGACATCGAATGTGGTCCTGGGATTGAACCTCCGCGGCGCGTACGTGGGGGGAGATATCGTTCGCGCGCGCGTCGACGTCGAGGGCATGAGCGATCGTGCGGACGACGACGCTGCGGAGCTGGCATTCGGTGTGAGAGGCCCGGGCACGACGCTCGTGGGGCACGGCTTCAGGCCGAACCCCGTGGACCGCGCCTTCCGGTCCGCCCTGTTCTGCATCAATCTCGCGCGGGCGGCTGATGTCGAGATCGATCTTTATTCGGTCGAGGGGGAGCGCATCGCCGTCGGATATGCAGGTTCGCGATGGGGGAAGCCGCTGGAGGCCGGGCTCAACTGTTTGAGCTGCGGAGTCCTTTTTCCGGCGATCGACAGGCTCGCCTCGGGCATCTATCTCTACCGGCTGACCCTGTTCGATGCGGACGGCTCGACAATGCGTGCGGCGGGGAGCCTCGCGGTCGCGCACTGACGGCGTATTATTACTCGCTATTCGTCAGTCTCGTGGTGAAAATCGTCCTATTTGTTTTTCTGTGGATGCTCTTCATTTCGTTCGTACGGATAATGCGGACGGGCTTCAGGGGCATTTCGGGTGCCTGGCCGGTCGCGTTGCCGGCGGTGGCCGCCATTATCGCGTGCATGATCGGCCTTTATATCTATACTGATATCAAAGAGATACGACGACATCACCGAGAACGGGAGGATGGTTGCGCGGCGGATCGTCATCCGTAGCCCCCGAGCCCCGCGGATTTCTTTCCTCGAGTGAGGTGTATCTCATTCCATGGCATGCCTTTTGCGTATTTCATGCAGGTCAAAAAGGAAACTTGGATGCCATGGCTCGAATCCTT
>DATCCP010000201.1:0-20941 GCA_036511215.1 Candidatus Krumholzibacteriaceae bacterium | reverse complement strand
GGAGGTGAGCAACAGGAGGCGCAACGATCGGTTCATCAGATGCTCCTTTTCGCACATTTGGCGACACCCATTCTTACCAGAAGCATCCCCTGTCATCAAGGAGCAATTTTCCCGGGCCCCGGAAGCGAAGAACGCCTCGATAGCCCTTGAAAAACAGCTCCAAGACGTCTATATATTGTGAAAACAGTTGACGATATCTACCACATATGGTAGAAGATGGCAGATTCATCTTAAGTAACAGGGTTAAGGAACATGGATATTCAGTCGTCCCTCAAGAAATTACCGTCGGTCGAGAAGGTGCTCGAGGATGAGCGGATCGCGCCCCGGATTTCGCTCCTTTCGAAGAGGGGAATCACGCGCATCGTGCGGGAATCCATCGAGCGCCATCGCGAGAGGCTGCTCGCCGGCGCAGCGCCCGGCGTTTCCGACAAGGGCCTCGCGACGGCGGTCGCTGACGAAGTGGCATCAGAGCTCGACGCACTGGCCGTGCTCGGGGCGCGTCGGGTCATCAACGCGACGGGGGTCGTTCTTCACACGAATCTGGGACGCTCTGTGCTCGGCGAGTCGGTGCGCGCGGCGATCGACCGCTCGGCGCGCGGCTACGTCGATCTCGAGATCGATCTCGAAAGCGGCAAGCGCACGGAGCGGGGTCTCAGGGCGGGGAGGCTCCTGTCCCTCATCACGGGAGCGGGGGACGCGTTTGTCGTGAACAACAACGCCGCGGCGGTGTTCCTCGCCGTGCAGACCTTCGCCGGCGCGGGCGCGGTCGCGATCTCGCGGGGAGAGCTCGTCGAGATCGGGGGGAGCTTCCGTCTCCCCGAGATTCTCGCGCTCGCGGCGGGCCGGGTGATCGAGGTTGGGACGACGAACCGGACGCACCGCACGGATTATGAGAAGGCCGTTCGCGACGGAGCGACGCTGCTCCTCAAGGTCCATACGAGCAACTACCGCATCGTGGGCTACACGAACGAGGTGCCGCTCGGGGAGCTCGCCGCTCTCGGGCGCGCGACCGGCGTCCCCGTCATGTATGATCAGGGAAGCGGCGTTCTCTACCCGCTTCGCATGAAGGGGGTCGAGGGGGAGGAGTCCATCGAGACCGTGCTCGAGAGCGGCGTCGATCTCGTGAGCTTCTCGACCGACAAGGTGCTCGGCGGCCCGCAGGGGGGCGCCCTCGTCGGCCGCGCCGACCTCATCGCGCGGATGAAGGAGAATCATCTCTCCCGCGCCCTCCGTCTCGACAAGCTCACGCTCGCCGGGCTCGAGGAGGTGCTTCTCGAGTACTGGAACGGCCGGTTCGACGCGGTGCCGTCGCTCGCGATGATCACCGAGCCCGTCGAATCGGTGCGCGACCGCTCCGCCCGGATCGCTTCGCGTCTCGCCGAATCGTGCGGGCGCGGCGTCGACATCTCGATCGAGGAATCGGAGTCTTCGATCGGAGGAGGCAGCTTTCCGATAAATCCCTTGCGGACGGTTGTCGTGCAGATTACCCTTCCCCCTGACCGGGTGGAGCGGCTTTCGGCGCTCCTGCGCGCCGGAAACCCCTCCGTTCTCGTTCGCGTCAAGGGGGAGTCCATCATGATCGATCCGAGGACCGTTCTCGGCGATGAGGAAGAACTGCTGATCGCGAAGCTCGGTGAAGGGATTGGAGACATTCTCGGGAGGGAGTGATTGCGATGACCGGTGAAGAGCGGGGAAAGGCGAAGGGTGGTCCGTGCGATGCGGTGGAGGGCGGCTACACGATTTTCCTCGACGAAGATCGGATACGCTCGTTCATGGACGGTGGGGATTTCTCGTCAGCGAGCGAGCTCGGCCATTTCAAGGACATCGGCGCCCAGATCGAGAAGCGCATGAAGGAGCGGGGCGGAGCGGCGTTTCTCGCGCTGTCCGTCGGCGAGAAGGAGCTCTCGCGCGATTTCGCCGTGCTCCAGCTCGCGCACGGGCTCGCGCAGCACGGCAAGAGCGTCCTCGTGGTCGACTGCGATTTTCTGCATCCCGGGCTGAGCGGCCTCGTCGAGAACGTCGAGGAGCACGGCTTCCTTGACCTTCTCCTCTACGGGAGCTCGCTCAAGACGGTCGCGCGTTCGATCGGGATCGAGAGCGTGAGCGTGGCCGGCACCGGCTCGTTCCCCGTCTCGAGGACCATTCCGTTCGCGCTCAAGGAGTTCGAGAAGATCCGCGAGTTTCTCCGCGCGAAGCACGATGTCGTCATATACTGCTCGACGCTCTTCACGGAAGACTCGAAGATAAATCCGCTCGCGGGGCTCGTCGACGGCGTCGTCCTGTGCTGCCGCATCGAGGACATGCCCGAGGGGGAGCTTCAGAAGAATCTCAAGTCGCTCGGGGCGGAGAACGTGCCGCCGGTCGATCTCGTGTGCTTCTGCGGCAAGCGCCCGGAGGCGCGGGACGCGGCCCCCGCTCCGGCGAAGGTCGTCGAGAAAAATGCGGAACCGGCGAAGGCCGCCTCCCCCGTGCCGCCGCGCCCGGCGGCGCCGGCGGCGGGACCGCTCATCGAAAGGAGCGACGAGCTCGAGCCGTTCGAAGCGCGCGAAACGGAAAAGAAGCCGCGTGTCAACGTGCCGCGCATGGCGGTCATCGGGGGCGTGATCGTCGTCGCCGCGTTCGTCGTCTGGTGGACCGTGATCAGCCGGACGGTCAACGAGAAGGAGGGCCGCGGCACGGCGTCTTCCACCGTCGCCGAAACGACGCTCACGCCGGTAGCGTCGCACGCTCAGGAACCGGCCTCGACCGCGCCCGAGAGCACCCGAGCCGCGGCGGCTTTCGATACGGCACAGGCGCAGCCGGCAGGCGGCACGTCGCAGCAGGCGGCGTCTCCCGCCGCGGGGACCGTCGCGAAGGCGCCGCCCGCCGGGCGGACGGGAGCCGACACGCTGCGGAGCCGGACTCCGTCGGGACCCGCCCGCTACACGATCCACGTCGCCTCGTTCAAGGAGATGGCCCGCGCCGAGGTCGAGAAGGCGTATCTCGAGAAGAACGGTTTTCCGGCGCGCATCATCGAGGTCGACATCAAGGGGGACGCGTGGCTGCGCGTCCTCGTCGGCGAATACGCGACGATGGACGAAGCGACGAACGCGAGGCTCGATCTCCTCGGCCTCAGCAAGATCGGGTACGCGCGGATCGCCACGATCGAGCAGGCATCGCACTGAACCGGCGGCAGCCGGAGGCGCTCCGCGGGAGCGGGACGCGCCTTGTTGAACACGCAGTGGGGAATTCGGCATCTGGAGGGTAGAACCGGTGAGCCTTTCGAGAATTGAACTGGTGGGCTTTAAATCGTTCATGACCCCGATCGACCTTCATTTCAAGCCCGGGATCACGGCGATCATGGGTCCGAACGGCTGCGGCAAGACGAACATCGTCGACGCCGTGCGCTGGGTGCTCGGGGAGCAGAGCGCCCGCCAGCTGCGAAGCTCGAAGATGGAGAACGTCATATTCAACGGCACGCAGCAGCACAAGCCGATGGGGTACGCGGTCGTGAATCTCACGATCAACAACGAGCGCGGCCGGTTCCCGCTCGACTATACGGAGATCACGATCACGCGAAAGGTCTACCGCTCCGGCGTCAGCGAATATTTCATCAACAAAGCGCCGTGCCGGCTCAAGGATATTCGCGACCTCTTCGCCGACACGGGCACGGGGAGCCATTCGTACTCGGTCATCGAGCAGGAGATGATCGATTGGGTCCTCAACGACGTGCACGGCGAGCGGCGTCTCATGTTCGAGGAGGCGGCCGGCATCGTCAAGTACCGTATGCGGCGCGAGGAGGCGCAACGAAAGCTCGGCCTCACCGACGCCGATCTCGTGCGCCTCGAGGACATTCTCGAAGAGCTTCGCACGCAGGTCCGTTCCCTCAAGTACCAGATGGCGAAGGCGCGGCGGTACGAAATCGTCAGAGACCGGATCAGAGACTGGGAGGTCATCAACCTCCGCGCGCAGCTCTCGGGAATCATCGCCGAACGGCGCGCGGCCGAAACGGATCTCGCGCAGTTCACGACCATGTCCCGGAGCGAGGATCATTCGCTCGCCGAGCTCGAGCGCACCGTCGAGACGGCGCGCGCCGCGCACCTCGAGCTCGAGCGCCGGAGAACGGAGCTCCAGAACCGGCGCTACGAGATCCGCCGGAGGATTCAGGGCTCGGAAGAGAAAGTGATCCAGTTCACCGAACGCGAGAGCCAGGCGCGGATCCGCGTCGCGCGTGCCTCGCGCGAAATCGAGGAGGCACAGGGCCGCCTTGTGCGCATCGACGAGCGCATCGCCGAGGTGAACGCTCTCAGCGCCGGGACGGCCTCGACGATCGCCTCGGAAGAGGCGGCGCTGCTCGAGCTGTCCCAGGATTTTCGCGCTCTCGCGGAAACGATCCAGTCGCTCACCGCGAAGCTCATCGATATGAAACAGACGCAGCTCGATTTTCTCCAGGACCAGGTCAGGGTGAAGAGCGCTCTCGGGCATTTCGAGAGCGTGCTCCGGGAGCTCGACGCGCGGTCCGCGGAGACGCGGGAGAATATCGCGGCCACGGAGAAAGAGGCGAGGGTTCTCGCTGCCGATCGGGAGACGAAGGCGGCCGCGCGGCGCGAGCTCGAGGAGGCGCTCGCGGGCCTCGAGCGCGAGCGGACGAGCCTCGTGGATTCGATGCAGGACCAGGAGAAGCGGATCCTGGAGCGTGAGCGGCTCCTTGCCGAGAAGCGCTCCGAGCTCACCCACCTGCGGAGCAAGCTCGAGCTGCTCAAGCGGATGAAGGACGGCTTCGAGGGTTTCCCCGGCGGGGCCCGGCATCTCCTCACGAGCGGCGACGTCCGCGTGCGGGGCCCGCTCGTCGAGTTTCTCAAGGTCGAGGACCGGTTCAAGCCCGCGTGCGAAGCCGTGCTCGCCGGAATGCTCGAGGGCGTCGTCGTGGAGCGTCTCACGAATGCGCTCGATCTCATCGGCGAGCTCTCCGAGAAGAACCAGGGACGCGTGCGCCTGTTCGCGGAGGACGCGCGGCCGGCCGGCCGGCGCGCGCCGGCGGGATCCGTGCCCGGCTGTCTCGGCATGCTCGGCTCGTTCGTCAAGGTCGACGATTCGCGCAAGGCCCTCGTCGAGAATCTGATCGGCGGCGTGTACGTCTTCGAGGACGCCTCGCGTGCGCTCGACTTCGTCTCATCGGAGCAGGGCGCCGGCGCGAGCGCGGTGACGCTTTCGGGCGTTGCGTTCTCGGGCGCGGCGGGCGTTTATTTCGCGGGGGGCGCGACCGAGGAGTTCTCGCTCCTCGGCCGGAGCGACGACATCGAGCGGATCGGGGAGACGATTCTCCGGCTCGAGGGCGAGGTCGCCTCTCTCGCCGTTTCATGCGACGAGGAGCGAA
The DNA here is from genome assembly GCA_036511215.1 of Candidatus Krumholzibacteriaceae bacterium. Taxonomy (GTDB): domain Bacteria; phylum Krumholzibacteriota; class Krumholzibacteriia; order Krumholzibacteriales; family Krumholzibacteriaceae; genus SSS58A. Next base: position 15,585 of record DATCCP010000201.1, on the reverse strand, counting down.
CGGCGCGGGAGAACCTCCAGGCGCGCGTGCGCGGGCTCGAGGGGGACATACAGCGGGGGCGCGACGAGGTCTCGAAACGGCGGGAAGAGCTTCAGGGAATCGAGAAGGATCACGCGACGAGGAAGGAAAAGGTCTCTCTCCTCCTCAAGACGATCGACGAGATCGAAACCTCGCGCTTCGACGTTCTCTCGAAGCTCGAGGAGGTGAGACTCTCGCTCCGGGCGCAGGAAGAGAGCGGCGCGGGCGGTCCCGCCGCTTCGATCGAGGGGGATCTCGCCGCGCTCCACACGCGGAAAGAGGAGGCCGAGGCCTCCCTCACGGAGAAGCGGGTCGCGCTCGCCTCGCTCAACGGAGCGCTCGACAAGCATCGGGAGGAGCTCAAGGGGCTCGCCGAAATGGAAGCGCAGTTTCGCGGCATCGTCGATGAGCGGCGGCATGAGATCGCCTCGTCCGAGGAGGAGCTCGCCGGGCTCGTCTCCGGCGTGGAGTCCGAGCGTTCGGTCGTTCGCGACCTTCTCGAGGAGGAGCGCTCGTTCGAGCGCGGGCTCGAGGAGCTCGTCGGGAGCCTCGAGGAGCGGCGCGCCGAGGCCGAGGGGGCCGAGAAAGAGCTCAAGGGGCGCAAGGCGGAGCGCGAACGCGTCTTCGAACGGCTCGGCGAGATCAAGATCGCTCTTTCGACGCTCGAAACGAGGATGCGCGGCCTCGTCGACAAGGCGCGCGAGATGTACGCCGCCGATCTCGGTTGCTACCTCGAGGGCACGGAGCTCCCGCTCACGGACGAGGAGGCCGCCGTCACGAAGGAGATGCTCGACAGGGAGAAAAAGAAGCTCGAATCGATCGGCCCCGTGAACCTCGCCGCCGTCGAGGAGTTCAACGAGAAGAATACACGCCTCGATTTTCTCGAGGCCCAGAAGGCGGATCTCGTCGCGGCAAAAGAAGAGCTCGCGGAGGCGATCAAGAAGATCAACGCGCGCGCCCGGAGCCAGTTCCTCGAGACGTACGAGCTCGTCCGGAAGAATTTCCAGGAGACCTTCACGATCCTCTTCGAGGGAGGGGAGGCGGACCTGAGCCTCGGTGAAGGCACCGATCCGCTCGAGGCCGACATCGTCATTACGGCGCGGCCCAAGGGAAAACGCCTCCAGGATATCGCGCTGCTGTCGGGCGGCGAGCGGGCGCTCACCGCGCTCGCGCTCCTCTTCGCCCTCTACAAGGCGAAGCCGAGCCCATTCTGCATCTTCGACGAGGTCGACGCGCCCCTCGACGACGCCAACATCCAGCGATTCCTCAGGATGCTCCAGGTGTTCAAGAAGGACACGCAGTTCATCATCATCACGCATAACAAGCGCACGATGGAGGTCGCCGAGACCCTCTACGGAGTCACGATGGAGGAACGCGGCGTCTCGCGCGTCGTCTCGGTCGATTTCGACGGGATCGAAAAGGTGCTCCGCAATCGCGCCGCGTCCGACCGGGTGCTCGTGCCCTCCGAAGCATCATCGAACTGACGGAGATTCGAATGCAGAGACTCTTCCAGGGGCTCCGAAAGACGAAGGAGCGCCTTTTCGGCTCCATCCAGGGGATTTTCGCGGCCGGCTCGCTCGATGCGGGAGCGCTCGATGAGCTCGAGGGGGTGCTGCTCGCGGCGGACCTCGGCGTCGCCGCGACCGAGCGGATCGTTGAACGCCTCCGCGAGGCAAAGGGCTCGGTCGCGGGCCTCGAGGAATACCGGCGCGTCATGGCCGAGGAGCTTCTTTCGATCATTCGCGAGACCCCCATCCCGGAGCCGCCCGCCGGCCGTCCCCGGGTCATCGTCGTCGTCGGCGTAAATGGCGTCGGGAAAACGAGTACCATCGGAAAACTCGCGTATCTTCTCAAGCGTGAAGGGAAATCCGTTCTCCTTGCCGCGTGCGATACATTTCGCGCGGCGGCGGTCGAGCAGCTCGAGCTCTGGGCGGAGCGCGCCGGGGTGCCGATCGTGCGCCAGAAGAGCGGCGCGGACCCCGCCGCCGTGGCCTTCGACGCCGTGCAGTCGGCGAAGGCGAGGGACATCGACATCGTTATCGTCGATACGGCGGGGCGTCTCCATACGAAGGTCAACCTCATGGACGAACTGAAAAAGATATTCAACGTGCTCTCGGCGAAGATCGATGGCATAGGCCTCGAGGGCTGGCTCGTCCTCGACGCCAATACGGGGCAGAACAGCCTCCGTCAGGCCGAGGCGTTCGCGTCGGCCTTGCCCCTTACGGGACTCGTTCTCACGAAGCTCGACAGCACCGCAAAAGGGGGCGCCATTATCCAGATTCAGGAGGACCTGCGCGTCCCCGTCATCTACGTCGGCGTCGGCGAAGCGCTCGAGGACATCGAACGGTTCGATCCGGCTCTGTTCGTCGCGGGCCTCATCGGCGAATGACATCTGCGCTCTTGACACGCCTGTCGCCGCTCGTTAGAATCTAGTAAATGCGAACTGCCCCTCACGGGGCATGAACCTTCGGGGCGGGGCGAAAATCCCCACCGGCGGTGAAAGCCCGCGAATGAGCTGCCCAAGCTCACCGATCCGGCGCAATTCCGGAGCCGACAGTAACAGTCTGGATGGGAGAAGGTTTTTCTTCGTTTCTGGGCGCCGCATCTTTAGGCCGCGCCGCCTTCCCGTCACGGAATCCCCGAAGGACAGGTACTCGAAGGAGAGCGATATGGATCTCGAGGAGAAGTACATTCGCCGCGCGCTCGAGCTCGCCGAAACCGCGCTTGGCGAGACCTTTCCGAACCCGCTCGTCGGCGCCGTCGTCGTCTCGGACGGCCGGATCGTCGGCGAGGGATTTCACCGGGGTCCCGGGCGGCCTCACGCCGAGATCGAGGCGATCCGCGACGCCGGGGATCGCGCGCACGGGGCCGAGCTCTACCTCAATCTCGAGCCCTGCTGCCACTACGGGAGGACCCCGCCGTGCACCGACGGCATCATCGACGCGGGGCTTTCACGCGTCGTCTTCAGCATGTTCGATCCCGACAGCCGCGTCCGGGGGAAGGGAGCGGCGGCGCTCCGGGCGCGCGGCATCGAGGTCAAGGCGGGCGTGTGCGCGCCTGAAGCGCTCGAGCTCAACCTCCCCTACGTTCACCGGAACCTCTCGGGCCGCCCGTTCATCATGCTCAAGCTCGCCTCGACGCTCGACGGGCGGCTCACCTGGGGCTCGGAGCGATACTTCGCGGGAGAGAAGGAGCAGCGCTACGTCCATCGGCTGCGGGCCTGGACGGAGGCGATCGCGATCGGGATCGGTACGCTGTCGAGCGATCGCCCGAAGCTCGACCGGCGTTTCTACCGCGAGGAGATGCGTCCGCCGGTGCGGATGGTTTTCGATTCGGCGCTCAGGTTCCCGGAGGATTATCCGTGGCTCGAGCGGAAAGAGCGCGTCATCATCTACTGCCTGACGAACGTCGACCCGATACGCAGACGGCAGCTCGAGACTGCGGGGGCCGAGGTCGTGCCGCTGCCGCGCGGGCCGCACGGGGTCGATCTCCGGTTCTGGCTCGAGGACATTTCGACGAAGGAGATCACGTCGGTGATCGTCGAGGGAGGGGGCGAGGTCGCGACCGCGTTTCTCGGCGACGGGTTTATCGAACGTCTCGTGCTCTGCTACGCGCCCCTCATCTCGGGTCAGGCAGGCGTCGCCTGGTACCAGGACGGCCGCGGGCCGCACTGGCTCGCGCGGGGGGAGCTCATGCTGAAGGACGCGATGACGTTGGATGACGATCTCGTGCTCATCTACGATTCGAGGAAGATCGGCGAATACCTCGCCGCGGTCACGGAGGAGGAGACCATTGTTCACTGGGCTCGTTGAGGCGGTCGGCACCGTGCGCTCAGTGCGAAAATCCGCGGCCGGGGCGCACCTGGCGATCGAGTCGTCTCTCGAAGGGCTCGGCCCCGGCGAGAGCGTCTCGGTCGACGGCGTCTGCCAGACGGTCGTGGACGTGGACGGAGGGCGCTTCTCCTGCGACGTTCTGAGGGAGACGCTCCGCGTCTCGAATTTTCCGCTGCTGCGGCCGGGATCCCGCGTGAACCTGGAACGCTCGCTCGCCGTCGGCGCGCGTCTCGGCGGCCATATCGTCAACGGGCACGTCGACGGGACCGGCTCGGTGAGGCGCGTGATCAGGAAGCCGCTCTCGATCGAGATCGCCGTGGAGCCCGCGCTCCTCAGGTACATCGTCCCGAAGGGTCCCGTCGCCGTGAACGGGGCGAGCCTCACCGTCGGGCCGTCGGTGAGAGACGCTCGCTTCACCGTCTTCATCATTCCCCACACGTGGGAGCACACGAATCTCCGCGATCTGAAGGCGGGCGGCACGGTGAACATCGAGGTCGACATCATAGCGAAATACGTCGAGAAGTTTTTCGCCGCGAAGAAGGGAAGTGAGGCGCCGTGAGCGTGTTCAGTCCCATCGAGGAGGCGCTCGAGGAAATCAAGAAGGGGCGAATGGTCGTCGTCGTCGACGACGACGACCGCGAGAACGAGGGCGACATCTTCATAGCCGCCGAGTTCGTGACCTCCGAGAGCATCAATTTCATCGCGCGGCACGCGCGCGGGCTCATCTGCGTCGCGCTCGAAGGGGAGCGCCTCGACGAGCTCCGTCTCGGCCTCATGGTCCAGGAGAACACCGCGAAGATGGGAACCCCGTTCACCGTTTCGGTCGACGCCATTCATGGAACGACGACGGGCATCAGCGCCTACGACCGGGCCGTCACGGTGAGGGCTCTCATCGAACCGGACACGCGCCCGAACGATCTCGCGCGCCCGGGGCACGTTTTTCCGCTCAGGGCGGCGAGGGGTGGAGTGCTGCGCCGCGCCGGGCACACCGAGGCGGCCATCGATCTCACGCGGCTCGCGGGGCTCAAACCGGCGGGGGTTCTCTGCGAGATCATGGCGGAGGACGGCTCGATGGCGCGCATTCCGGAGCTCGTCGAGATGGCGAAGCGGCACGATCTCAAGATCATCACGATCTGCGACCTCATCGAGTACCGCCGCCGCATGGAGAAGCTCGTCCGTCGCGTCGCCGAGGCGAGCCTGCCGACGCGGTTCGGCGAGTTCAGGCTCGTCGCCTTCGAGGGGACGATCGACGGCTCGGCGAGCATCGCCCTCGTGATGGGAACGCCGGAGGGGGATTCGCCGACCCTCGTCCGCGTTCACTCGCAATGCCTCACGGGGGACGTCTTCGGTTCGCTCCGCTGCGATTGCGGCGATCAGCTCTCGGAGGCGCTCCGGAGCATCGCGAAGGAAGGCACCGGCGTGTTCCTCTACATCCAGCAGGAGGGGCGCGGGATCGGCCTCGTCAACAAGGTCCGCGCATACGCCCTCCAGGACTCGGGGAGGGACACGGTCGAGGCGAACGTCGAGCTCGGGTTCCCGGCCGACCTCCGCGACTACGGGATCGGCGCGCAGATCCTCGCCGATCTCGGCCTCCACAAGATCCGGCTTCTGACGAACAACCCGCGCAAGATCATCGGGCTCCGCGCGTACGGGCTCGAGATCGTCGAACGGGTTCCGATCGAGATACCGCCGAACAAGCGAAACCTGCGCTACCTCATGGCCAAGCGCGACAAGCTCGGCCACATCTTCACCATTCTCGACGAAGTTGATACCACGGAAAGCGGCGCCGCCGCCGCGCGGAAAGGAGAGAACGATGGTACGTGAAAAAGCGGGGCACCTGACCGGTGCCGGCAAGAGCTTCGCCGTCGTGATCGGACGCTTCAACGAGCTCGTGAGCTCTCATCTCCTCTCGGGAGCCGTCGATTGTCTCGTGCGCCACGATGTCGCGGAGAAGGACATCCACGTGTATTGGGTGCCCGGCTCGTTCGAGATCCCGCAGGTCGCCAAGCGCGCCGCCGCCACCGGCGTGGACGCGGTGATCTGCCTCGGGGCGCTCATCCGCGGCGAGACTGCGCACTTCGACATCCTCGCGAACCAGGTCGTCCGCGACGCATCGAGCGTGGCGCTCGAGTCGGGAAAACCGGTCGCCTTCGGCGTGATCGCGGCCGATACGCAGGAGCAGGCCCTCGAGCGGGCGGGGAGCAAGGCGGGCAACAAGGGTTGGCAGGCGGCGCTGTCCGCGCTCGAGATGGCGAACCTCTGGAAGGACCTGAAGAAGTAGAAAGCCGGTGATGCCGTGAGCCGCAGGCGAAAGGCGCGGGAGATCGCGCTCCAGACGCTCTACGCCGAAGAGGTGTCGGGGGCGGACTGGCGCGCCACTTTTGACGACAACGTCGAGCGGCGGAAACCGTCGGACGAGGTCGTCGAGTATGCCATGCGGCTCGTCGTGAACGTCATGGACGAGAAGGCCGAGCTCGATCGCAGGATCAGGGAACGGCTCGAGAACTGGGTGCTCGAGCGCGTTTCGGTCGTCGACCGCACGATCCTCCGTATCGCCCTCTCGGAGCTTCTTCACTGCCCCGAGGTGCCGACGAACGTGATCATCAACGAAGCGATCGAGATCGCCCGGAAATTCAGCACGGCGGATGCGGGGAGGTTCGTGAACGGGCTGCTCGACAGCCTCGCGCGGGAGGTCCGCGGAAGTTGAAGGTCTTCGTCTGCTCCAACGTCCATGGAAACGCGCGGGCCCTGCAGGCCGTACTCGCGGTCTACCGCGCCGAGTACCCGTGCGATTTTTTGTTCCTCGGGGACGTCGTCGGCTACGGCGCGCACCCGGACGCGTGTCTCGACGTCCTGCTCAATCTGCCGCGCGCGCGCCTCATCCTCGGAAACCACGACGCGGCGCTCCTCGACCGACGGCTGCGGGCCGACCTGAACGATATCGCAGCGGAGGCCATCGGCTGGTCCGAGCGGATGCTTCCGCGCGACTACATCGATGCGATCCGGCGGCGGTTCGCAATGCAGCACGAGCATCCGGAATACTTCGCCGTGCATTCATCCCCCTCGCATCCGGAGGAATGGCCGTATATATTCTGCGAGATGGACGCGGACACGGCGTTTCGCGCGCGGGACTTCGCGCTATGCTTCGTCGGCCACACGCACGTACCGGCCCTCTACGGCTTCGACGGGGGAGAAGCGATCCTGAGCGAGGGCGAGCCGTTACGGTTGGAGCCGCGCAACCGGTATGTCGTGAACCCGGGAAGCGCCGGCCAGCCGCGCGACGGGGACCCGCGGGCGTCGTGTTGCGTTCTGGATACGGACGCCGGAACTATCACGCTCCATCGGTGTGAATACGATGTCGCGGCGGAGGCGCAGGATATCTACGACGCGGCTCTTCCGCGATACCTCGGGCAGAGGCTTCTCCGAGGGGCGTGAGAGAAGGGGTAGGCGACCATCGAGCCGACATCGGAAAAGAGGCACTGGGACCGGTTCTGGGAACGGGCGGATTCGGTGGAAGACGTCTATTCCAACGAGGGCCGGGTCGCCGGGCGCATCGCGCGCGCGGCTGTCGTCTTCGGAATGCGGGTGCTCGAGGTCGGCGCGGGCTCCGGGAGGGACGGAATCCTGCTCGCGGAGTGCGGCGCCAGGGTTGTTGCGCTCGATTACAGCATCCCAAGCCTGCGGCTCATCAAGGCTCAGACGCCGGAGGTCGGGACGCTCGCCGTCTGCTGCGGCGATGCGTTCGCGCTCCCCTTCGCCGACGGCACATTCGACATTGTCTTTCACCAGGGGCTCCTCGAGCATTTCCGGAACCCCGGCGATCTCATCGCGGAAAACGCGCGCGTTCTCAAGCCGGGCGGCTACATACTCGTCGACGTTCCGCAGCGCTGGCACTACTACACCGTCATCAAACACCTTCTCATAGCGCTCCGCCTCTGGTTCGCCGGGTGGGAGCGGGAGTACTCGGTCGGCGAGCTCGAGCGACTGCTCAGAGCTCACTCCTTTTCGATTGTGTCGAGCTACGGCGAATGGTTTAATCCGCCGATATGGTACCGGATGCTCCGGCGCGGGCTCATCCGCGCCGGCGTGACGCTCCCGATGTATCCGCGCGTCTTGACGGCGCTCGGCAGCGCCTTCGGTGGACTTCGCAAGGCGCTTCTCGGGAAACGCTTCGCGCTCTACACGACGGTCGTCGTCGGCACGATCGCGCGGAAGGAATGATCGCGGCGCCGCCGGGGGCCCGCGTGGAACGGATGAACGATGCGTGTGCTCGCCGTGAACTGGCGTGATATCGGCAATCCCGAGGCGGGGGGAGCGGAGGTCCATCTCCACGAAATTCTCGCGCACATCGCCGGGTGGGGGCACGAGGCGACGCTCATCGCCGCGGGATGGCCGGGCTGCGCGAGGGAAGAGAGGATCGAGGGCATCAGGATTCTCAGGCGCGGTCACTGGTACGACGCGAACTGGGCGCTCCCGCTCTTCGCGCGCAAGCACCTCATGCACGAGACGTACGACGTCGTGCTCGAAGACATCAACAAGCTGCCGTTTTTCATGCCGCTCTTCACGTCGACGCCCGTCGTTCCGGTCATACCGCACCTGTTCGGGACGACAGTCTTCCGCGAGGCGAACGCGTGCGTGGCGGCCTACGTCGTTTTGATGGAGCGATTGATCCCGCTCGTGTTCAGGCGCAATCGTTTCATGGTCATCAGCCAGAGTACGAAGGACGATCTCGTCGCGCGCGGCGTCGCGGCGGATCGTATCGACGTCGTTCTCTGCGGGCTCGATCACAAACGCTACCGCAGCCTCGGGCTCGAGCGGTTCACGGAGCCCACGATCGTGCACCTCGGGCGACTGCGGCGCTACAAGAGCGTCGAGGTCGCGCTCAGGGCGATGCGGGGGATTCGCGAGAGGCTCCCCGCGGCACGGCTCGCGATCATCGGCGACGGCCCGTACAGGCCGGCGCTCGAGGCGGAGGTGAAGCGGCTCGGTCTCGGCGATTCGGTGCGGTTCCTCGGATTCATGGCCGGCGATGCGCTCGTCGAGTACCTGAACCGTGCGCATCTTCTCATCAATCCGAGCCCCAAGGAGGGGTGGGGGCTCACCGTCGTCGAGGCGAACGCGTGCGGGCTGCCCGTCGTCGCAAGCGACCGTCCGGGGCTCAGGGATTCGGTACGCGACGGCGAAACGGGGTTCCTCGTCCCCTACGGGGACGACGCCGCATTCGCGGCGAAGTCGCTCATGATCCTCGAGAATCGGGAACTCTGGGAGAGCCTCAGCAGGGGCGCCCTCGAGCGGGTCAAGGAGCTCACGTGGGAACGCTGCGCGCGGGAGACGCTCGAGCTCGTCGAACGGGTCGTCGAGCGATAGGGAAGGGGCCGTTCCGTGCGGGAGAGAAGGATCCTCATACAGGTCGTCAAGGTCGCGGTGAGCGTCGGCCTCATCGCGTTTCTCTTCTACAAGCTCTCGCCCGCCAATCTGCTCTCGAATCTCGCCCGCGTGAGCCCGTGGCAGCTCGTGCTCGCGATCGCCATTTTCTTCGCGAGCGTCATCATGGGAGCCTGCCAGTGGCATATCCTCCTCAAGGCGGGAGGCATCGCGCTCCCCTTCACGAAGACGTTCAAGGTCTATTTCGTCGGGATATTCTTCAACAATTTCCTCCCCGCCGGCGTCGGCGGCGACGTCATGAAGATCTACGACGTTGCCCGCGTCGGAAACGATCCCTACCAGGTGTTCGCCGTCACGATGCTCGACCGGGTCATCGGGATCACGGGGCTGTGCGTTCTCGCGCTCATCGCCTCCTTTATTCTCCTCGCCGGCCCGGGGCTCTACAACCTGCGAATCTACATTATCATATTCGCCGGATGCGTCGCCCCGGTCGTCGCGCTCATCATGAACAGACGTCTTTCGCGCGCCGTGAGGAGCCTCTTCGGGAAGATCACCATCGGGGGGCTCGGCGGCCGCTTCGACACGATATTCCGCCACCTCGGCGAGTACCGGCGCCTCCGGACGCTGCTCGCGCAGCTCACCGTGCTCGCGATGGGAGTGCAGTTCCTTCGCGTCGTGACGCACATCCTCGTGGCGCAGGCTCTCGGCATCTCCGTCACGCCGCTCGGCTTCCTGCAGTTCTACGTGTTCGTTCCGCTCCTGAGCCTCATCATGATTCTCCCGATTTCGATAAACGGCCTCGGTATCCGGGAGGGAGCGGGGATTCTCCTTTTCACCCAGATCGGTTTCTCGAAGGAGCAGGCGCTTCTCATGGAGCTGATGACGTACGCGATCATGGTCGTCGTGAGCCTGCTCGGAGGATTCTACTTCTTTCAGCGGCACTTCGAGCGCGCACGCGCAGTCGAGCCGCACGGGGTAAAACGCGATGTCTGAAAAGACGCTCCACCGCCTCCTCGCTCTCGTGATATTTCTCGTTGCCCTCGTCGTGTACGTCGCCACGATGGCCCCGACCCTCGTGTTCTGGGACAGCGGCGAGTTCATCGCGACGGCCAATATCCTCGGGATACCGCACTCGCCGGGCACGCCTCTTTTCACGCTCGTGGGGAGGGTGTTCACGATGCTTCCGCTTCCGCTCGATACCGCGGCGAGGGTCAACCTGTTCTCCGCCCTGTGCGGGGCGCTCGCCGTGCTCATCGGCTTTCTCATCGCGGTGCGGGTGCTGCGGCTCATGTACCCCGACCTCAAGGGCGGTCTCGCCCGCTTCATGACCTATGTGGGGCCGTTCACGGGGGCCCTCTATTTCGCGTTTTCCTACACGCATTGGCTCGATTCGACCGAGACGGAGGTGTACGCGCTCAACGCGTTCGTGATGGGGCTCTGCACGCTGCTCGCGCTCGAGTGGTACGAAAACCCGGCGGGGCGCATCCAGCGGCAGGGGACCGCCGCCGCGGTCGCGAGGCCGTCGTTCGAAGGGGAGCGACTCGAGCGGGCGCGGTCTCGCGGTCTCGTGTTCCTCATCATCTATTTGCTCGCCCTCGGCATCGGATTCCATCTCGGGACCGTTCTCGTGTACGGCGGGATCTTCCTGCTCTTCATCCTCGTGAAAGAGAAGGCCTTTTCGAACTCGGAGCTCATCATCTACACGTTCGGGTTCGCGGTGCTTCTCGGGGACATGACGCTCTACAAGTCGTCGGGCGTGACGCTCGGAGGGCTCGCGATCTTCGCGGCGCTCGTCGCGTGGAGCACGGTGAAGAAGGGGCGCTTCGCGCTCGTGGCGGCGGGGCTCATCGCGCTCGGCATATCGGTGCATCTATATATGTACATCAGGGCGCATTTCAACCCCGCCATCAACATGGTCAATCCTCAGACGTGGGACGCGATGCATTACCACCTGCGCCGCGAGCAGTACCCCCCGAGCAACATGTTCGTGAGGAAGGCGCCGCTCCTGTGGCAGTTCCAGCACTTCGGAGGGTATTTCCGGGATCAGTTCCGGATGCTCGGCGACGTGCGGATCGGCAGGTTCAATCTCGGCCAGGCGCTGACGGCGATTCCGGTCGCGCTCGGGCTCCTCGGGATGGCGGCGAACTTCAACCGCGAGCGCAAGCTCTGGGTCCTCAACTTCACGAACTTCGCCGTCAACTCGCTCGGCCTCATCATCTATCTGAACTTCAGCGCCAACGAGGTTCGCGACAGGGACTATTTCTACGGAGGCGCGTTCTATTTCTTCTCGATCTTCATCGCCATCGGCGTGACGTCGCTCCTCGTCAGCGTCGCCGAGTATTTCAATGACAGGAGGAAGAGTCCGGCCTCGTACGTCGTTCCGCTCGGTGCGCTCTGCGTGTTTCTCTCGATTCTTCCGGCGCACCACAACTGGCACACGCACAACCGGTCCCACTATTACATCGCGCAGGATTACGCGCGCAACATGCTGGCCGAGCTCGAGCAAAATGCGATCATCTTCACGGGCGGCGACAACGATACGTATCCCCTCTGGTTCATTCAGAACGTCGAGCACTACCGCCCCGACGTGCGGGTGATCGTGCTCACGCTCCTGAATACCGACTGGTACGTCCGGGAGCTGAGGGATCGGGAGCCGAAAGTTCCCATAACGCTCACCGACGCCGAGATCGCGCGGCTGCATCCGATCGCGCTCAAGGACGGAGGGGTCGCCTGGAACGACGACATCATGGTTCAGCACATCATCCAGACGGCCGACTGGAAACGCCCCGTCTATTTCGCGACGAGCGTCGCCCCGCCGAAATGGAAACCGTACGACCAGTATCTCGAGACGCAGGGGCTCGTGATGCGTCTCGTTCCGTACCAGGGCAACCACATGCTCAGCGTCTTTCTCATGAAGCGATACTTCGACGATTTCTTCAGGTTCAGGGGGATTCTTACGAAGGACTGGCAGGCCGACAGCTCCCTTTTCAAGGAAAAGGAGCTCAACGTCACGCTCAACAACTACGGCGTCGCGGCGCTCGAGCTCGCGAACGCTCTCGGCAAGGAGAAGGACTACGCCGGGGCGGCGAAATGGACGGAGATCGCCCTCCGGTTCGCGCCGAAGATCAAACCGGCGAGCGTGATGCTCGGGACGTACTACTTCATGAACAATCAGCGGGGCGACGCGATCGAGCACTACAGGAGAATGATCAGGGAGGATCCGACCGAGCCGGAATACTGGCTGCGGCTCGCGTGGATCTACGCGTACGACAAGCCCGAAGTCGCGCTCCAGACAATCGACGGGGCGATCTCGGCCATACCCGACAATCGGCAGCTCTACGTCGAGGGTTTCCGCTACGGAGCCCAGTTGGGGATGCCGGACGTTGCGAAAGGCTACATCCGGCGCTGGCTTGAGCGGCATCCGGAAGACAACGAGATGCGCGGGGTCCTGAAGGATGCGGACAGCCTGATGCGGGCGCACCCCGGCGCCGCATCAGGGGGGGACGCAAAGGGCGGAACCGCCAGGTAGCGTCCACCATCGCAGAGAGTTCGAACTGGTGTCCGGTTCGATTGAATGACCCGGCTCTTTCGTGTGCCGAGCTGTGGCCCACCAGGCGCGGTGCGGGGACGATTCCGCGTGGCTTCAACGGGATGCCGCGAGATTCCGTGACCGGCGTTTAGGGACCGGCGTTTCAGCTTGACCCCCGAAGTACTCCCGGGATATGATCACGTGCAAGTGTGTTGACTGGATGATCACGTCGGGGCGCCTATGCGCACGGCGGTCTGATGGATCGAGCACTGTGCCGCGCGGCCCATGGCTTGGTCGTCTCGGGACGGGGCAGCCGTAACACGTGGGTGAGGTGGCAACATGCTCGAAGTCTTGCTGCTGCATGCTGAAGAGCCCCAAACGCAGGGCTTCGTTGGAATGATGCCACCCCTGGGGCTGGCCTGGCTTGCAAGCTCGCTCGAGACGGCCGGCATCGGTGTGGAGATCCTCGACCGGCAGGTGGACCCGCGGAGCTTCATCGATGTCTTCCAGAAGGCGCACCCCAAGATCCTCGGCATCAGCACGACGACTGCGGCGCGTTTTCAAGCCTTCCACTACGCCGCCGAGGCGAAGCGCCTCGCCCCCGAGACCGTCGTCGTCTTTGGAGGCTCCCACGCCACCTGCACCCCGCACGACACACTGACTCACCTCCCTCAGGTCGACACGGTCGTCGTCGGCGAGGGAGAGGCGACGTTGCTCGCCCTGGCGCGGCGAGTCCTCGATGGCAGCCGTAACCTGGCGGGCATCCCGGGTCTCTGGCACCGGCACGATGGAGAAATCCTCGCCGGGCCTCCACGACCGCGGGAGAGCCATCTCGACAGCCTGGGATTCCCTGCACGTCATCTTCTGCCCAACTCGCTCTACAGGCTCGAGAACGAGTTTCTGGGTGGAACGGCTTTCCACATCATGGCGTCGCGAGGCTGCCCCTTTGCCTGCACGTTCTGCTCGGCTGCCAAGATCTGGGGTCATCACATCACCTACCGAACACCGCATCACGTGGTTGACGAGATGGAACACCTGCGCGACAGGTACGGGGCCGGGGGGTTCCGGTTCATGGATGCCCTGGTGACGCTGCGCCGCGACTACATCCGGGCACTCTGCAAGGAGATCATCGATCGGGGCATCAATCTGCCCTGGGAATGCGAGGTTCGTGCCGACACGATCGACGAGGAGATTCTGAGACTGATGCGCGAGGCAGGCTGCTACTACGTGGACTTCGGCGCCGAGTCGGCGAGCGACCGAGTGCTTTCGCGAATGAAGAAGAAGATCAGTCGAGAGCAGATTTCCGAGGCACTGGTGCTCACTCATCGCCTCGGTTTCAAGACCAAAGTCTTCTTCACCTTCGGTCACATCGGAGAGACGTTGGCCGATGCCCGGGAGACGTTGCGTTTCATTCGAGGGCACGCTCGCTGCATCAGCCGCCTGGGCGGCAGCATCGGGATCAATGTCTTCCCGGGCACCGAGGTCGAGGAGTTCGCCCGCGATTGCGGTTGCCTTCCCGCGGATTTCAGTTGGTCGACGCCCTTCCGCGAGGCACGCAACGCATTCTTCTCCACCCCTCCAAGCGTGCCGATCCTCATCCAGCCCGGCTTCGGGTGGAGGGAAATGTACATCGTCAGATACCAGCAGCTGCTGGAGAAGGCACGCGACCCGCGCCTGCTCCTTTCGTACCTGCGCCATCTGGGGGATCCGAAGACTCTGCGACGCGTGGGTCGGTTGCTTGCTGGGCCCTTTCGGGGTAGGGCGGCAACGTGACGTTGCACCCCTGTCGCAGGGGGATCCGCCGCCCCGGAAACCTCGCCAGCGCATCCCATGCAATTCCGAGAAAGTGCTTTCAAATTCCGTGGATTTTTTGTAGTTTAAACGAGTTCCATCGGTCTGGCCATTTTGATCTCGAGGTGACGGCTCGATGTCCGAAAAGTCGGTGAACAGGCTCCTCGCCCTGCTCATATTCCTCGTTCCCCTCGTCGCCTACCTGCGGACCATGGCGGCGACGCTGTCGTTCTGGGACAGCGGCGAGTTCATATCGTCGTGCTACATTCTCGGAATTCCGCATTCTCCGGGCACGCCGCTCTACGTTCTCGTCGGGCGCGTGTTCACGTTACTCCCCCTCCCGATGACCGTCGCGCAGAAGGTGAATTTCCTCTCGGTGACCTTTTCCGCGCTCGCGGTCGTCATGGGATACCTCGTCATGGTGGCGACGGTCCGGTTCATGTACCCCGCCCTCAAGGGTTCGCTCGCGCGCTTCATGATGTACGCGGGCCCGTTCGCGGGAGCGCTCTACCTGACCTTCAGCGATACCTATTGGCGCGATTCGACGGAGGCGGAAGTGTACGCCCTGAGCGCCTTCGTGATGGGGCTCTGCACGTGGCTCGCGCTCGAGTGGTACCGGAACCCGGCTGGTCGCGCCGGCGCGAATAGAGCCGTGGAGGGGGAGGGACCCGCAGCGCGGGGTGCGCGGGAGAACGCCGGCTTCGGGGAGGAGCGTCTCGAGCGCTCGCATGCCCGGGGGCTCGTATACCTCATCATCTATCTCCTCGCCCTCGGGATCGGTTTTCATCTGGGCACGGTTCTCGTGTACGGGGGGATCTTTTTCCTCTTTCTGCTCGTGAAGGAGAAGGCGTTCGGCAACGCGGAGCTCATCATCTACACCTTCGGCTTCGCCGTGCTGCTCGCCGACATGACGCTCTACCATTCGTCGGCGGCGACGATCGCGGGGCTTGCGATCTTTGCGGTGCTCGTTGCGTGGAGCACGGTGAAGAAAGGGCGTTTTGCGCTCGTCGCGACGGGGCTTCTCGCCTT
>DATCCP010000200.1:0-2108 GCA_036511215.1 Candidatus Krumholzibacteriaceae bacterium | reverse complement strand
AGCGAACGTCCCCTTTCAGCTTGAGCTTTTCGTACCACTCGGCCGCGCTGGCGACCGCAGGCACGAGCATGCAGACGAGAAGCGCGAGCAACGCGACTCTTCTCACTCCGGCACCTCCCTGATTGAGAGTACTGACCATTTCTGACGGATGTGCATTCAACGATGCAACGACTGTCGCCACTAAATATGTGGGATGCCGGTTAGCGTTTTGTGAGGGGGAAATGAGTTTATGATGAAGGAGCGAAGAGGCGTTCAGCTGCTCCGCGGCAGGTGAATCGAGAATGTGCTGCCCGCGCCGGGCATGCTCTCCACATCCACCGTGCCTTCGTGAGCCTGGATGATGTGCTTCACGATCGACAGGCCGAGCCCAGTACCGCCGAGTTTCCGGCTCCGTGCCTTGTCGACCCGGTAGAAACGCTCGAAGATCCGCGGCAGATGCTCGGGCTCAATTCCGCAGCCTCTGTCCCGCACCCGGATGACCACCTCGCCGGGACGCTCCTCCGCTTCGACGTCCACCGGGCAACCGGGCTCGCTGTACTTGATCGCGTTGTCGATGAGATTGATGATTGCCTGCTCGAGGAGCGCGGAGTTGATCCTTGCGGTCAGACCGTCGGGGCAACTCACCGTGATCCTGATGTCTTTTGCATGCGCTTTCGGCTCGCACACCTGGACCGCCTCGAGGATGACGCCTTTGATGGGCGTGCTCTCAAGGACGACCTTTGCCTCGCGCGTATCCTGCTCGACACGCGAGAGAAGAAGTAGGTCCTCGATGATGGAGTTCATCCGGTCGGCCTGCTTCGCGACAATTTCGAGGAATTTCTCGGCGTCGGCCGGCCGGCGTATGGCGCCGTCCCGGAGCGTCTCGATGAACCCCTTGATCGAGGTGATCGGCGTTCTGAGCTCGTGGGAGACGTTGGCAACGAAGTCACGCCTGACTCCCTCGAGGCGCTGCAGCCTCGTCACGTCGTTAAGCACGATTACGGCGCCGATTCTCTTCCCTTCGGCGTCGCGGAGCAGCGCCCCATGCGCTTGAAGAAACCGGTCTCCCACATCGCCGCGGAGCACGATATCCCCTTCGACGGGATCGGTCGCGGCGAGGGCCTTCTTGACGAACTCCTGGAGATGCGGGCTCCTCACGACCTCCTGAATGCTCCTTCCGAGAGCGCCGTCGGGCTCCACCTCGAGGAGACGGGCGGCGGAGCGGTTCAGCCTCGTGACCCGCTCCGCGTCATCGACCACGATGATCCCTTCAACCATGCTCGAGAACACCGCCTCCTGCTCGTTGAGCTGCTGGACCTCCGTCCGGATTCTCTCGTCGAGGCGCTCGGCCAGATCGTTCAGCACCTCGGCGAGGCTCCCGACCTCCTCGAGATGCGAGACGGGGAGCCGGTAGCTCAAACCCTCTCGTCCGAAGCGCTCGACTCCCGCTCTGAGATCGTTCAGGGGCCGGCTGATTCTGCGGCTGATGGCGAAGCTGGCGAGAGCGGCGAGCAATGTGACAATGACCCCCCCGATGAAGATCCGAACGTACATGCCGTGGAGGCTCTCCTCGACGGAAACGAGCGGCACCGATGCGCGGACCGCGCCCGCGACGGCCCCGTCCATTTTCCAGGGAACGGCGACGTACATCATGTTTCTCTTTTCCGTATCGCTGAAGCGCACCGCCCTGCCGACGCCGCCCTGGAGCGCCCGTATAATTTCGGGGCGATCGCTGTGATTTTCCATGCGCCGCGGATCCTGGTCGGTATCGGCGATAACCACGCCTGAGACGAGCACGACCGTGATCCGGGCCCCCGCGGCCCTCCCCAAGTCCTTGCACAGCGAATCGGCCGCCGATTGATCCGACGAAGCGCCGCCTCGCTCGAACTCCCGCTCCGCCAAACGCGCTTGCGCGAGAAGGCTCTCCTCCGTGCTCCGCAGGTAGAGCTTCTCCGCGACGTGGGACGCATACAAGGTCGCGGCGAGGAGCGAGAGCGCCAGTATCACGATGTGAAAGGGATAGAGCTGCGAGAGAAGGCGTTTCCGGGCCACTTACCGCTCCTTGAACCGGTACCCGACTCCGTGCACCGTTTCGATCTGCTTTCCGAGGGGACCGAGCTTCTTGCGTA
>DATCCP010000199.1:0-9537 GCA_036511215.1 Candidatus Krumholzibacteriaceae bacterium | reverse complement strand
GCCTGGTCTCCGTAGCCCGCAGGCATCTCTCTCCCGCGCTCTTTGAGCCGCGCGGCGATCGCCTCGACTATGCCAACGCGGTGCTCCGTCGTGCATCCGAGCGCGCGGATGAGCGCCTCCTTCGTGAGATCGTCGACCGTGGGCCCGAGCCCTCCCGTCACGATAATCGCCTCGCTCCTCTTCGCCGCCTCCTTGAACTCGCTCACGAGAAAATCCATGTCGTCCGGGAGCACCGTGATCTTCCACACGTCGAGCCCCGAACGGATGAGCGAGCGGGAGAGCCAGACGCCGTTGTTCTCCGCGGTTTCACCGCGCAGGACCTCGTCCCCGATCGTTATGATCTCGATTCGTCTGTTCATCGATGGAATATCAATGCAATCGCGAGCAGAATGAGCCGCCCGTAGGCGCCCGCCACGACGTCGTCGGTCACGACGCCGAGACCTCCGGGAAGCCTCTCGGCGCGCCCCGCGGGAAACGGCTTCAGCACGTCGAAGATTCTAAAGAGAACGAACCCGATCGCTCCTATGAGGAGCGAGGGCTCGATCGCGAGAAACGTCACCTGCATCCCGACGAATTCGTCGACCACGATGCGCGAGGCGTCCTGCCCGTAGTATTTCTCCCCCTCATGTGCGAGATAGATCGCGACGGGAACCGTGCACAGGACGACGACGGGATTCGAGAGCCACGCGCCCCCCGGCACGTACAGATAGACCGCAAGCCATACGAAGCTCGCGAAGGTGGCCGGGGCGAACGGAAAGAAGCCCGTATAGAAAAACGAGCTGAAAAGCGTGATGAGGAATCGTTTCATCTGGTGCAGGATACGCCGCTCGGGAGCCCGCGGCAAGCGAAATGGCGTTCGTCAGGAGAGGTTCCGCAGCACCGACTTGGCCACGGTCTTGAGCGTGTCGAAGACTCCCGTGCCCTTCACCGCGACCGCCTCGATGGCGGGATAGTGCTTGGGATTGAGCTCCTCCTCGAGGTCCTTGACGGTTATGAGGTCGGGGAGGTCGCGCTTGTTGTACTGGATCACGTACGGGATCTCGTCGACCTTGAGCTGGTACTCCGCGAGGTTCTCGTGCAGGTTGTAGAGGCTCTCGATGTTCGCGTCGTAGCGGCTCCGCTGCGAGTCGGCGACGAAGACGATCCCGTCGACGCCGCGCAGAATCAGCTTCCGGCTCGCGTCGTAGTACACCTGGCCGGGCACCGTGTAGAGGTGGAAGCGGGTCTTGAAACCCTTCACCTTGCCGAGCTCGAGCGGCAAGAAGTCGAAGAAGAGCGTGCGGTCCATCTCGGTCGCGAGCGTGATGAGCTTGCCCTTGGTCTCGGGCGTGACCTTGTCGTAGATATACTGGATGTTGGTCGTCTTCCCGCACAGCCCGGGCCCGTAATAGACAATCTTCACATTGATCTCGCGGGACGAATAGTTAATGAGAGACAACGGAAGCCTCCATCAATCGGTGAAGAGACTGTCTATCTCCATCTCGGCCTGCTGGACGAACTCTTCGTTGAACTCCGTGTTTTCCTCGTTCTCGTACTGGAGCTTCCCGTAGAGCCGGCGGATCACCGTCTCGAGGTTGTCGACCGCCTTCTTCGCGCGCAGGCGAACGAGGCCCAGGGTCGTCCTCTTGTCAAAGAGGATGACGAGAATGATGTGCTGCTCGACCCGCGCGAGGTACATGCTCTCGTTCGATCCCTGGTGGTAGAGCGTCGAGAAATCCTTCTCGCCGATAAGGACGGCGAGCTGCGCGTTCGCCTCGAAATCGGCGGCGCAGAGGGAGGCGAAGCCGTGCAGGTCGAACTGCGGGGGATCCCCGAGGCTCGAGATGAGCTGACCCGTCTTGTCGAGAAGGACGACGCTCGATGAGTTCGAGTTCTTGAGAAGCTCCTGAAGGATCGTGTTGATCGCCCAGTAGTCCTCTTCAAAGACTTTCCAGTTCGTTCTGACCATCGCTGATCTCGCTTTTTTACGGCCCCGGTCAGATCGGCTCGCGGCCCTCCAGGGCCTTGGTTATCGTTCCGCGGTCGATATATTCGAGCGAGCTCCCGAGCGGCAGCCCCCTCGCCGGCCGCGTCACCTTGACGCCATATTTCTTGAGCATCCTCGCTATGTAGAGAGAGGTCGTGTCGCCTTCGATGCTCGGATTCGTCGCGACGATGACCTCCTGAATTCCTTCCTCCCGCACCCGCTGCTCGAGGCGTTCCAGGTTCAGGTCTCCCGGTCCAACACCATCCAGGGGTGAAAGAACCCCGTGCAGTACGTGGTAGCGGCCCCTATACTGGCCGGAGGCCTCGAGAACGTAAAGGTCGGCCGTCCGTTCAACGACGCATAGGATGGAGCCGGTGCGCCGCTCGTCCTTGCAGATCGCGCAGAGCTCCCCTTCGGCGAGATTGCCGCATTTCGTGCAAAATCCGATGGTTTTCTTAACCTGCAAGAGCGTTTCGGCAAATCCCCGGACCTCCCCGGCGTCCATATCGAGTATCGCAAATGCCAGTCTCCGTGCCGTTTTCTCGCCCACTCCAGGCAGTTTCTTGAAATGGTCCACGAGCGCCTGGAGGAGCGGTAGGCCGTAATTCATTACCAATTCTCCTTTTTAGCAAAAACCTTGCCTGTAAACGTTCATTGTCAAGAAAGTTACAGGGATCGGGGAAAAAGGCGCGTCGCGGTCCCGGGGCTAGAAAAGCCCCGGAATGGGGAGACCCCCCGTGAGGGAGCTCATCTCGTTGCGTACCATATCGTCCACCCTGGTCCGCGCCTCGTTGAGAGCGGCGATAATGAGGTCTTCGAGCATCTCGACGTCGGACGGGTTGACGACCTCGGTTTCGATCTTGAGCGAGACGACCTCGTGCTTGCCGTTCATGACGACCTTGACCATCCCGCCGCCGGATGTCGCCTCGACCGTTTTCTCGGCAAGACGTGCCTGCATTTCAGTCAGTCGTTCCTGCATCTGCTGCGCCTGCTTCATGAGCTTCCCGAGATCCTTCATTCCCCGGTGCCTCCTGTTCTAGCTCTTTTCCTTGAAAAGCTCTCCGTCGAAATCCTCTATGAGCCGCCTGATGACGGGAGCATCCCCCGCGATCGCCTCGAGCTCCGGGGAAGTCTCCACGCGTTTCTTCGGCGCCTCGGCCCGAGCCGGCTTCGCGGGCCCGGAGGCGCTTTCGCACTGCTCGTCGGCCTCGATGAAGAGCCTTCTTCCGAAGAAGCGCTCGAGATGATATTCGATGAAACGGCGGTTCTTCTCCTCGAGCACCATCTCGCGGGCAAAGCGATTCTGCGGGCTGAAGGAGAGGCAGAGCCGCTCTCCCGCGACGCTTGCGACCCGCGCCGACACGAGCCAGATCCCCAGCGTGAGCTTCGTCTCCCTGACCTGCGAGAGAAAGCGCTCCCAGGCCTCCTTGCCGCCGAGCTCGAGGAGAGCGGTATCCTCCTCCGCGGTGCGAGCCGGGACAATGCCCGTGGGATCGACCCGACCCGTGGGATCGACCCGCGCGAAGGCGCCCGAAGGCTCCGGCGCCGCTTGTGGGTCCCCGTCGACGGTCGCCGCGCGGGGCTTCCCGCCGTCGGGCTTTCGTTCCCGGGCAGGCTCTTCGGTCTTCCGCTCCGGTGCGCTCACCTTCGAGGCCCCCGGGCCCCCCATCGAATCGAGATGCCGGATGAGCTCCGAGAGCTCAACCGCCGATTCCCAGGAGGCCGCCTCCGCGAGCGCGGCCTCGAGCTGGTAGCGGGGCTGCCCCGAGGCCTTGAGCTCGCGGTATGACCTCACGGCCGCGCGGAAGAGATAGAGGAGATTCTCCGTTTTGAACGCCTTTCCGATGGCCGAAAGCTCCGCGATCTCCCCCTTCGAGAGATCGAGGAACCCGGCGGAGTCGCCCCCTTCGACGCTCATGACGAGGAGGTTGCGAAGCCCCTCGATGTATGCGAGGAAGAACTCCTCGAGATCGAGCCCCGCTTCCACGGCGCGATCCATGATTACGAGCGCCGCTCCCCGGTCGCGGGCGCCGATCGCCTTGAGGAGGTCGGTGATGAGCTGCGAATCGACGAGGCCGAGCACGCGGCGAACGAGAGCGAGATCGATCGTACCCTCGCTCGCGGCGATGCATTGGTCGAGGAGGCTCTCGCCGTCGCGCATGCTCCCCTCGGCGCGCCGCGCGATGAGGGTGAGCGCCTCGCTTTCGTGCTTCACCTTCTCGGCCGTGCATATCTTCTCGAGCTGGGCGGCTATCTCCCGGAGCTCGAGCCGTTTGAAGTTGAAGCGCTGGCAGCGCGAGAGAATCGTGGTTGGAACCTTGTGCGGCTCCGTTGTCGCGAAAATGAGATAGACATGCACGGGCGGCTCTTCGAGCGTCTTGAGGAGCGCGTTGAACGCCTGCGGCGTCAGCATGTGCACCTCGTCGATGATGTATATCTTCGAGCGCCCCTGGGACGGGGCGTAGCTGATCTTCTCCCTCAGGTCGCGGATTTCGTCGATGCCGCGGTTCGAGGCTCCGTCGATCTCCATGACGTCGAGGTGTCGCCCGTCGGTGATCGCCTTGCAGGAGTCGCACTCGTTGCAGGGCTCGGCGCCCTTCGGATTCTCGCAGTTGATAATCTTGGCCAGCAGTCGCGCCGTCGTCGTTTTGCCGCATCCCCGCGGCCCCGCGAAGAGGTAGGCGTGGGCGATCCTCCCCTTCTCGACGGCCTTCTTGAGGGTCTCGGTGATATGCTCCTGGCCGACGACCTCCGAGAAGGTCTGCGGCCGCCATTTCCGGGCGAGTACGAGATAGCTCATGTCGAGCGCTTTCAGTCAGAACGACTAAGGAGATCGTGCACCCGGCTTCGAAAGGCGCCCTCGGCTCTTACGGCGGGGTTAGCTCCTGCCAGGGAAAACCGCGGCACATGAGAATGGCTGCGTACCGTTGCTACCTTCCGGTCCTCACGGGGTTGGCAGGTTCCCATTGCGCGGGACCTGACCATCAACACCACGTTCCGTCGTCGATCGCGCGAAAACCACACGTCCTCAGCCAGGAATTCGACCCCGCTTGAGCGGATTGCGGGTACAGGGCACCGCTACCTCCCCGTCTAGCACGATCTCCAAGAATAATCTGGTGGAGATGATCGGGTTCGAACCGACGACCCCCTCGTTGCGAACGAGGTGCTCTCCCAGCTGAGCTACATCCCCACTCAATCCTACTATTACCGTTTTCCGCACGGAGCGGCAAGGTATTTCATGGCGGAGAGAGAGGGATTCGAACCCTCGGAGCAGAAACCTGCTCAACGGTTTTCGAGACCGTCCCATTCAACCACTCTGGCATCTCTCCGCGCTCGATTGTCCTCGATCGACCGGGCGCGGCGGCCCCGACTACGCGCGCCGCCGCCCTGAGAAAAATGGCGGAGAGAGAGGGATTCGAACCCTCGGTGGAATGTTAGTTCCACACACGATTTCCAATCGTGCCGATTCAGCCAGCTCTCGCATCTCTCCGCTTGTTGTCTCCGGAGCGCAAACCCTCGAAAAAGGCCTGCAGGAGCGAAAGACACTCCACCTCCCGCACCCCTCCCACCACCTCGATGCGGTGGTTGAAAAGCTCCGCCTCGTGAAAACTGTCCACCGACCCGCATGCGCCGCTTCGCGGCTGCCGCGCGCCGTATACGACGCGGTGCACGCGGGAGAGATAGAACGCCCCCATGCACATATGGCACGGTTCGACGGTCACGTACACGGTGCAGCCGTCGAGGCGCCAGTCGCCGAGCTTTTTTGACGCACGATCGATCGCGACGATCTCGGCGTGCTCCGTCGCATTCTTGCGTGCCTCCACCCTGTTGTATCCGCGGGCGACCACGACGTCGTCCTTCACGACGACCGCGCCGATGGGGACTTCATTTCGCTGGAGCGCCTTTTCCGCCTGCCTGAGCGCCTCGCCCATCCACCGTTCGTCCGTCATCACTTCGTCGCGGCGCGCGGCGGCAGCGCCCCCACGAGCGACTGGAGAACGATGAGCGCCACGTCCTCGAAGGGCGGCGCCCCGTACATATCCTTCCCCGTGCTCGTGACGCCGCTGACCCGCCGGCCGATTCCAGCGTCGGTGACCGCGTCGCGGTTCTCGCTCCGCACCGCTTCCTTGTAGTTCTCGTCGCTCGACTCCCAGAGAATCGTGCCCGATCCCATGTCGACGAGCGTGAGCGTCGCCCCGACCTGGGTGACCGAGCTCGTCGCCGCCTCCCGGTAATCCGCCTCATCCTTGTGCCAGAGGTATACCTGCGAGATGAGAAGCGTCTCGACGTTCAACTGGATCTTGAGCTGCTGCAAAAAATCCTTGTCGATCGTGTGCTTGGTGGCGAACGTCTCCTTGAATGCGGCGTACTTCTCGCCGAGAGCGCCTCTCGCCACCGCGCCCTGGAACTGATCGGCCGAGATGAATCTGTAGTCCGCGCGCTCGGTAAGAAGTTCCGCGAGCGTCTTGTTCATGATCCGCTCCGACTGCCGCTGCGGATCCTCCCCCTCGACGATCGTGCTGATAACGGGGGCAAGCAGAATTCCGCTCACCTTGTTCGGTTCGAACGACGGGTCCGCGAAGACCTTCGACGGGTGCGCCGGCTTGCAGCCGATGCAAACCAGGAGCACAAGCGCTGAAACTGCCATGAGCTTCTTCATGACGCCCATCCTTGATAAAACGCCCAGAGCTTGTCCCCTAACCGCGTAAGGGTATGAGAAGATATAACAATGCGCCGGGCGCGTTGTCAACATTGAAAGGGGGGTGAATAGGGGACTCCCCAGCCGCGGGAGTCATCCGAGCGTGCGGCCGGGGAGCGCGATATCGAAGACGGTCGTTCCGGATCCCGCGCGGACCTTACCAGACGTTGCGCGAGATATCGGTCGACGGATCTATCTCGTTCCAAGCGACCTTTTCGACCTGTCCCGTCGTCGGGAAGGCCGGCGGCGGATTGTCCATGAGACGAGAATCGTACGAGTAGTTCTTTTCATAGCCGGTCACGATGGCGCCGGTCCCGGCGTTGAAGGTTCCGACGGCGCCTCGCTTTTTCTGGATGATCCCGCCGTACACGATGAGCTTCCCTCTCGGCGTTCCCAATTCGTAGTCCTTAGCTGTCCACGACGTATTGAGCGCCATGACCGCCGCCATGACCGTCTCATCGGCCACGTCGAGGTTGGCCGCCGAGTTCCACATCCACACGTTCTGTTCGGCGACGAGACCGAGAAGGTCGGTCGAGGTCGGATCGATCCGCGGGTCCGTGTTGTAGACGATATTGTCCATGATCCTGATATCGCCGTTGCAGCCGATCGTCACCTGTCCCTTGACCTTCCCTTCCACCTGGGCCGTGCCCTGAACGTATATAACACCGTTCGCCGGGTAGGCCTGACCGGTGACCCAGGCGCCGTTGTTGATCTGATACGAAATAGACCGGTTCCCGCCGGCGTCCACGACAAACTTGATGTAGACGGTGGCCGCGGTGAACTTGAGCCCTCCCGCTTCGTTCGCCGCGTTCAGAATCATCGACGTGTTCGCGGGAAGCGGGATATTCGACGCGTTCAGCGTGAGACCGCCGATGAACTCCGGATTGTCGCTCGGGGGGCCGCCGTTATAGTAGTCGATGGATGAGGCGCAGCTCGAGGCCTCTTCGTGAAACTTGGGGTCCCCGTAGATGTGCATCTGGTCGTTCGTATGCAAGGGCCCGAAGAACTCATCCTTTGTGACAAACCAGATCGTCGTTCCCGCAGGATTCTTCTCCATATCCGAGAAGTACGCGTACCGGGAGAAGTTCTGCTGGCCCACCTTGACCTGGAGGACCTTCGACATGCCGCTCCCGTTCAAGGTCGCCCGCACGCTCACGGCGACGAACCGGGTGGGATTCCCCGTGTTTGAATCGAGCGGATCGAGCCACGAGGTCACCGTTCCCTTGCCGTAGAGCGAGACGTTGTTGAGGAGCTGGAACGGCTGGTCCTTGTTGGCGCCCGTTCCCCTGAACGGCATCGTGAGCCCGGCCAGATACTTGATGCTCTGCTCCGTCCCCGCCTCGGCGAGGTAGAAGGCCTGCTTGTCGAGCATCTCGTTCGTGGCGATCTGGGTCTCGTTGACGGAGATGGAGCTCACCCCCATGACGATCGCTGTCAGCGCCAGCATGATCAGAATGACGATAACGAGCGTGGTTCCCTGTTCATTCAATTTCACTCTGTCTGCGCGGTTCATCGCATCTCACCTTCCTGTCCCAGATTACGGGACGATCGGCGCTTCCCTGACGACGACATCATCAATGTTCCATCCCGCATACTTGTTCTGGCCATCGGTCTTGAGCCGGAAACGGACATAGACGGTGGAGTGGTAATCGGCCCATGTCGATATGTCGAGCTGTACGAATACCCATGCGTTGTCCGTGATCTGGGACGGGTTCTGCCAGACCTGCGTCCAGGGACCCGAGGAGCCGACGTTGCTGATCTCGATAATCGCCTGGTCATAGGCGGGCCCCTCGACGTTCAGCCACCGGTAAAACTGCAGCACGACGTTGTTGTGCACAAAGCAGTTGAGCCTCGGGGTCGTGAGGTAATTCTCCTCATTATTATTGTATTGCCCCGTCGCCGCACCGGTGCCGAGATTGTTTCCATACGCGTTCGTGCCCGAATGCGCCGTCGTCGGGTCGTTGTTGCCGTAGTCCTGGCCGCCCTTCCCGTTCGGCATGCCTCGCTGCCAGTCGTCGGTCGAACGTACGAGGGTGTGGGTCCAGTTCTTGTTCGTCTCGAAATCGTCCGTGAAGACGAGGTACGCGTTCGGGTTCTGCGAGCTCGCGTAGACGGGACCGACGATGTTGGAGTTGACCGACTCCTTCGTGCCGTCGTACGCCCTCACGAGGTAATAGTAGGGGACGCCGTTGAAGGGCGGGTCCGAGCTGAAGGTCTCGTCGTCGCTGAACGTGTAGGATGTCGAGTTGTTTGCCCCCTTCGTGCCCACGAGGTGGCTGAATCCGCCCGTAGCGCTCGGCTCGCGGTAGATCCGGTAAGTCATAACGTTGCTCGTGCAATGACCGTCGTCGGCGGATCGATCGTACACGATGGTGATGCTTCGTCCGTCGTCCATCGGCGTATCGGCTGCGCTCGTGATGTGCGGCGCGGCGGGCTCTCCGTCCGACATCGTGTAGCCCTCGTTCGACGGGCTCGATTCGCGCGAGTTGGCCCGGTCGTTCGAGGTCGCAAAGTAGTAGTAGAACTCGCCGATAACGGGCGGCGATGACGGGTTCGACACGGGCCCGTCCGTAAAGCTGTAACTGGCCTGTCTGGTGGCCTCGATCTCTCCCACTTTCACGGCGCTCGTCGTCTCCGTCCTCCGGTAGACGTTGTAATTGGTGACGCCGCCCCCCGTGATGTCCTGCGGGGCCTTCGTGAAGGTGACGAGAACGGCTCCCGTGGCGTCGCACATAATGTCGTTCGCCGCGAGGTCTTCCGGAGGATCGAGCTCAGTGTTACGGAGCGGTGTTCCGCTCGCCTCGTTCGACGGGACCGCGAAGCCCGCGGTGTGCGTGTAGACGCAGTATGTATACTTGGTGCCCCTCGTCAG